>JAQGLT010000081.1 GCA_028292745.1 Polaromonas sp.
CGGTCCCGGCATGATGGGCACGATGGGCGCGGCCGCCGTGGGCGCCGTGGCGGGCACCATGGCCGGCAGCGCGCTGGCGGGCGGAATGTCCTCGGACAAGCAGGAGCAGGCAAAGGCCAAGGAAGCCGAAGCCGCGGCGGCGGAAAAAGAGGCCAAGGAGCTTCAGGCCAAGGCCGACGAAGCCAAGCGCAAGGCAGAGGCTGCGCGCGCGGCGGCAAAGTAAGCACGGGGATAGCGCGGGGTAAGCAGGCCCAGGCGTGCTGGCCGCGCTTGCCGCCCGGCTTGGGGCGGGTTTTGGGGCCCCGCCTTTGCCCCCTCCGCTGAGCGGGGCGGGCGTGCCTCTTCATTCACAAATTGAATCTTTCTATACAGCGATTCAATTTGACGCGGTGCGCAGGGTGGGCCACAGTGCCTCATGCACCCATTCACCCCGTCTTTAGCCCCCCCGGTCGTCCCCCTCGCCACGGTGGAGCAGTTGCGCGAGCGCATCCGCCGCAAAGCCAAGCTCAAGGGCCGCCAGGCCGATGAAACGTCGCTTGAAGAAGTCCGGGCGCTGGTCGGCCCGCGTCCGGTAGAGGGCCACCGGCGCGACCTGCTGATCGAGCACCTGCACCGGCTCAACGATGTGTGGCGCTGCCTGCACGACCGCCACCTGGTCGCGCTGGCCAAAGAGATGAACATTCCCATGGCCGAGGTGTACGAGGTAGCCACGTTCTATCACCACTTCGAGGTCGTCAAGGGTGACGCGGACGGCGACGGCGTGGCGCCCGGCCTCACGGTGCGGGTGTGCGACGGCCTGGCCTGCGAGCTGGCCGGCGCGTCCGGTTTGCTGGCACGGCTGCCGGCCTTGCTGGGCGCGCAGGAGGTGCGCGTCATCGCCGCGCCGTGCATTGGCCGCTGCGAGCAGGCGCCGGCGGCGGTGGTGCACCAGACGCCGGTGCCGTTCGCCACGCCTGCATCGGTCGTGGCGGCGGTTCAAGCACAAAATAATGCTCTGGCGCAGGTGGAGCCTGCGCAAGCAGCTATAAATTTCGTAGCGTCCGACTGGGCCGAAAAAAGCATTCCCGAACTTGCTGGCGGCCATACCGACTACGCCACCTACCGCGCCCATGGCGGCTACGCGCTGGCTGCGGCGCTGGTCAACTGCGAACACGACGCCGAGCGGGTGATTGGCGCGATGGAGGATTCAGGCCTGCGCGGCCTGGGCGGCGCGGGCTTTCCAGCGGGGCGCAAGTGGCGCATCGTTCGGGCGCAGCCGGCGCCGCGCCTGATGGCGGTCAACATCGACGAAGGCGAGCCCGGCACCTTCAAGGACCGGGTGTACCTGGAGCGCGACCCGCACCGCTTTCTGGAGGGCCTGCTGATCGCCGCGCGGGTGGTCGGCGTTGAAGCCTGCTACGTCTACCTGCGCGACGAATACCACGGCTGCCGCGCCCTGCTGGAGGCTGAAATCGCCAAGCTGCAGGCCGACCCGCCATGCCCGCTGCCGCACATCGAGCTGCGCCGGGGCGCGGGCGCCTACATCTGCGGCGAGGAGTCGGCCATGATCGAGAGCATCGAGGGCAAGCGCGGCGAACCCCGGATGCGCCCGCCCTACATCGCCGAGGTGGGCCTGTTTGGCCGGCCGACGCTGGAGCACAACTTCGAAACCCTGTACTGGGTGCGCGACATCGTCGAAAAAGGCCCGCAGTGGTTCTCCAGCTTCGGCCGCAACGGCCGCAAGGGGCTGCGCTCTTTCAGCGTCAGCGGGCGGGTGAAAGACCCCGGCGTGAAGCTGGCGCCGGCCGGCATCACGCTGCGGGAGCTGGTGGATGAATACTGCGGCGGCATGGCCGAGGGCCACGCGCTTTACGCCTACCTGCCCGGCGGCGCGTCGGGCGGGATTTTTCCGGCCAGCCATGCCGACCTGCCGCTGGACTTCGACACCCTGCAGCCGCACGGCGGCTTCATCGGCTCGGCCGCCGTCATCGTGCTGGGGCAGCACGACAAGGCGCGCGATGCGGCCCTGAACATGATGCGGTTCTTCGCGCACGAGAGCTGCGGCCAGTGCACGCCGTGCCGCGTCGGCACCGCCAAGGCCGCCCGGCTGATGGAAGCGCCACGCTGGGATCACGCCACACTGGAAGATTTGAATGTCGTGATGACCGATGCGTCGATTTGCGGCCTCGGCCAGGCAGCGCCCAACCCGGTGCGCTGCGTCCAGAAATATTTTGCCCATGAGGTGGCTTGACATGAACGCACGCGCCCAACCCGCCGAAGTCGCGCTGTCCACCATCGAATTCACGCTCGACCATCAAACCATTCACGCCTTCGAGGGCGAGACCATCCTCCAGGCCGCAGAGCGCCACGGCGTCGAGATTCCGCGCCTGTGCTACCAGGACGGCCTGCGCCCCGACGGCAACTGCCGCGCCTGCGTGGTCGAGATCGCGGGCGAGCGCACGCTGGCGCCGAGCTGCTGCCGCAGCGTGACCGCCGGCATGCGGGTAGAGGCGCAAAGCCAGCGCGCCGTGAAGAGCCAGAAGATGGTGCTGGAAATGCTGCTGTCGGACATGCCGGAGGCGGGGTACAAGTGGAATGATGCGACCCTTCCCGAAGCGGCTGCGAATTCGGCGCTGGCGGAAAGCATCGGCCAGCACGGCGAACTCAGCGCCTGGGCGGCGCGGCTGGGCGTCAGCGTGCGGCCCGCGCTCAAGGCACTGCGCCGCCAGCAGCCCAAGGCCGACCTGTCGCACCCGGCCATGGCCGTCAACCTGGACGCCTGCATCCAGTGCAAGCGCTGCGTGCGCGCCTGCCGCGAGGAACAGGTCAACGATGTCATCGGTTTTGCCCTGCGCGGCGCGCACAGCGAAATTGTGTTCGATGTGGGCGACCCGATGGGCGACAGCACCTGCGTCGCCTGCGGCGAATGCGTGCAGGCCTGCCCGACCGGCGCGCTCATGCCGAAAACCCAGGTCGGTTCGCAAATCGTCGATCAAAAGGTCGATTCGGTCTGCCCTTTTTGCGGCGTCGGCTGCCTGCTGACCTACAACGTCAAGGACAACAAAATAGTCAGCGTCGAGGGCCGCGACGGCCCGGCCAACCAGTCGCGCCTGTGTGTCAAGGGGCGCTTCGGTTTTGACTATGCGCACAGCCCGCAGCGGCTGACGGTGCCCCTGATCCGCAGGGCCGGCGTGGCCAAGGACCCGGCAGCGTTGCAAGCGCTCAACCGCGACACGTCCGACTGGTCGGACGTGTTCCGCGAAGCCACCTGGGACGAAGCGCTGGCGCTGTCCACCGGCGCGCTGAAAAACCTGCGCGACACGAAAGGCAAAAAATCGCTGGCCGGCTTCGGCTCGGCCAAGGGCAGCAATGAAGAGGCCTATCTGTTCCAGAAGCTGGTGCGTACCGGTTTCGGCAGCAACAACGTCGACCACTGCACCCGGCTGTGCCATGCCTCCAGCGTGGCGGCGCTGCTGGAGGGCGTGGGCTCGGCGGCGGTCAGCAACCAGGTGCATGACGTGGAAAACGCCGGCCTGATCTTCATCATCGGCTCGAACCCGACGGCCAACCACCCGGTCGCCGCGACCTGGATGAAGAACGCCGCCAAAAAAGGCGCCAAGATCGTGCTGGCCGACCCGCGCGTCACCGACATCGGCCGGCACGCGTGGCGCACGCTGCAATTCAAGGCCGACACCGATGTGGCCATGCTCAATGCGCTGATCCACACCGTGATCGACG
>JAQGLT010000103.1 GCA_028292745.1 Polaromonas sp.
GCCCGCTTCGAGCGCGGTGATCAGTTGCGCGAGCGCGCGCCAGTTCTTCTCGCCGCCGCCCTGGATGGCGGCAAGCTGCGTGGGCGCGTACGAAGAGATGTCCTGGTCGCAGCGCATGACCATCTCGCCGATCATCCCCTGCAGGCCCATCTTCTGCCCGTCCTCGGGGCTGTAGATGCGGGTCACGCCGTACGCCTGCAGCTCGCGGATTTCCGGCCCGACGATGACCCCGCCGCCGCCGCCGAACACCTGGATGTGCTCGCCGCCCCGGCTCTTGAGCAGATCGACCATGTACTTGAAATACTCGACATGCCCGCCCTGGTAGGAGCTGATGGCGATGCCCTGCGCATCCTCCTGCAGCGCGGCCGTCACCACTTCGTCGACGCTGCGGTTGTGGCCCAGGTGCACCACCTCGGCGCCCATGCCCTGCAGGATGCGGCGCATGATGTTGATGGCCGCGTCATGCCCGTCGAACAGGCTGGCGGCGGTGATGAAGCGCACCTTGTGGGTCGGGCGGTAGCTGGCAAGCGCCTTGTAGTCGGGGGACAAGTCGGTCATGGGGTTACTCCAAGAAGAGATCGGCGTGCACCTCGGGGGTGCCAGATCGTCATGATATTACGTTTACGTAAACGTCAACCAAAATGCGTGGTTTTGAACCGATCCGCTGCTGCTGCTGGCCGGGCGCTGGAAACGGCCGCGTTTCAAGGCATGGCGAAACACCGAGAGGGCGGGCTGAACCCGAGTTGAAAGCGGTTTGCCGTCCAACCTGAGCGGCAGGCACCCACAGCGCCGGTTGCAGCACCCTGGGTCCGCAAGCATTAATTGCTATAAAAAACATAGCTGCCTGCGCTTATCCTGTAAGCGCTAGAGGCCGATTTGATGCATAAATAGACGCATTGCGGCTGCTAGGGCGCGGCTACGGGCCCGCTGGCAGGTCACGCCACCTTGATGCCCTTGAGCGCCGGGTTTTCGGGAGGGTACTGCAAATCAAGCCTTTGCAAGGCACTGCGCACCAGGGTGGCGATCATCAGGTTGCGATGGGTTTTGGAGTCGGCCGGCACCACCGTCCAGGGCGCCCAGGGCGTGCTGGTGGCATTGAGCAGGTCTTCATACGCCTGCTGGTAGGGCTTCCACTGCTTGCGCGCCTCCAGATCGCCCAGCGCAAACTTCCAGTGCTTGGTCGGGTCATCGATTCGCTCCTGCAGGCGCGCGCGTTGCTCCTCGAAACTGATGTGCAGCATGAACTTCAATATCACCGTACCGGTTTCACTGAGCATGCGTTCAAAGTCATTGATGTGCCGGTAGCGCTGCGCGGTCTCCCCCGGCGTGATCCAGCCGTTGACCCGCGGGACCAGCACATCTTCATAATGGCTGCGGTTGAAAATCATGATTTCGCCCGTGGCCGGCACCTTCTGGTGGATGCGCCAGAGGTAGTCGCGGGTGCGCTCTTCCTCGCTGGGCGCCTTCCAGGCGGCGGTGTGCACGCCCAGCGGGCTCATCCGGCTGAACACGCCGCGCAGCGTACCGTCCTTGCCCGACGTGTCGGTACCTTGCAAAATGACCAGCAGCTTGTAGCGCCGGCTGGCATAAAACAGGTTTTGCAGCTCGTCGAGCTCAACCGCCAGCGCTTCGACGGCCTGCTTGTCGTCTGCCTTGCTGCCGGTAGAAAAAGGCTTGGCTGCCGGATCGAAGTCGGCTAGGCGGGCCGCTTTGCTGGCCTTGTTGCGCTCGCCCGGACCGCCTGCAACGGGCGGCTGCCATTTGGCGGCCAGGCGGGCCAATGCCGAGGCGGCGGCATTGCTGGCGGATGCTTTGGCAGGTTTGGTGGCCATCGGGTCTTTCGGCAGTTGTGAATAAACATTTATTTTGCATGGCGGCACAGGCCTTGACCATTGCCATCCCCTGTGCGGGGCGCTATAAATTGCGTAGGAATACACTCATTTTCATGCCGCGTCTCTCAATAGCTCCCAATAGGGGCGATGGCAAACCCGCGCGCCGCCTCTCGTTCTTGTTTTTGTTGTGTCTTTGGCTTGCTCCTCCTTATCCATCACAGGCTTCCCATGAAAACTGATTTCCCTTCGGATGCGTCCGACCCCCAGGTGATCCCCGCTTCAGGCTACGCTGGCGATGTGCCGGCACCGCTGGCCTGGCAATGGGTGCAGGCCGGCCAGGCGGTGCTGGTGGATGTGCGAACCGACGCCGAGCGCGAATGGGTGGGATTTGTTCCCGGTGCAGTGGCGCTGGCCTGGAAGCAGTGGCCGGGCATGGCGATGAATGCCGGCTTCGACGAGGGCTTGCAAGTGGCGGTCCCGGCCGGTAAAAAGGTGGTGCTGCTGTGCCGCAGCGGCGTGCGCTCCGTGGCTGCGGCCAGGCGGGCGGCAGAACTCGGACTTGAGGCCTACAACATCCTGCAGGGCTTCGAGGGTGATGCCGATGCGCAGGCCCAGCGCGGCCGCCTGGGGGGCTGGCGGTTTCAGGGCTTGCCCTGGATGCAGAAATAATTCGCCTTCCGTCTCCTGAGGCGACAGCGGGCAGGTGGGCTGTTTTACCTGCATAGGCCACAGCACTGCCTGTGGCGCAGCCCTGCTTCCCTGGGCGCCGGGAAGCTGAAAGCCGGGCGGTGCCCCCAGGGCGCAGACAAAGCGCCTGTCCTGTTAGTTATGACAGGGGTAGGGCCTGAAAATTTACGGAAGAGTTTTCAATGAAGTTGTTTTAACCAGGGAACAACCTCATGCAATTACTCGAACGTATTTCCGTACCGACGCCCAAGATTTATCACAATCCAGCGCTGCTGCCGCGCCTGCGTGAACAAGTCGACCTCAAGTTCATGGCCCATTGGAAGGAGCAGTGGGGGGGGAAATGCATTTTGCATGGCCGCAGTCCGGGCTCGGAATCGATTCGGCTGGATGGCAATGACTACCTCGGCATCTCCGGCAATCCTTCCATTGTGCGGGCTCAGATAGCGAGCCTTCAACACAACAACGATGGCGTCATCCAGTCCGGGGCTTACCTGCTGGATGCCCATCCTTCCCGCACGCTTGAAGCGTCATTGGCCGCCTGGGTCGGCAAGGAGGATGGATTTGTCTGCCAGTCGGGCTATTCGGCGAATGTCGGGCTGCTGCAGGCTATTGCCGATGAGCACACGCCTGTCTATCTTGACAGCCTGGCCCACATGTCCTTATGGGAAGGCGTGCGGGCTGCGCGGGCACCGGCGCATGCGTTCCGGCACAACGACCCTGCGCATCTCGCGCGCATGATTGCGCGCCATGGCCCCGGCATCGTCGTTGTCGATTCGGTCTACAGCACCACAGGCGCGTTGTGCCCCCTGGCTGAGATGGTTGAGGTGGTGGAGCAGTATGGCTGCATGATTCTGGTGGATGAATCGCATTCACTAGGCACCCACGGACCTGAAGGTGCGGGTCTGTGCGCCCAACTGGGACTGACCGACAGGGTGCATTTCATCACGGCCAGCCTGGCCAAGGCTTTCGCGGGCCGGGCTGGTTTCTTCACGATTCCCGCCGAACTGCGGTATTTCGTGCTGCATAACAGCTTTCCGAATATTTTCAGCTCCTGCCTGCTGCCGCATGAAATTGCCGGTCTGGCTGCGACGCTAGAGGTGATTCGCCGGAGCGACAAAGAGCGGGTACTTCTGCATGCCAACACACGCCGGCTTCGTGCGAGCCTGTCGGAAATGGGCTATCCCATTCATCAGGGCAGTCAGCAGATCATTGCCCTTGAAGCCGGCACGGAGCCCGACACCATGGTGCTTCGCGACCAGTTGGAAGCCCGGGAGGTTTTCGGTGCGGTGTTCTGCGCACCAGCGACCAGCCGCAACCGGGCCATGGTCCGGTTAACGTTGAACGCCGGGCTGACGCAATCCGAGATGGACCGGATTGAATTGACGGCGCGGCAGATTGCCCCGATCGTCAAACCCTGGGACTGGCCGATTGCACGGCGCGCCCGCGCTGGGCAAATCGGTGCCTAGCAGTCATCCTGCACCGCTCTGTTGCTGTGGGCCAGCAGGAATTTGCTGAAGCTGTGCGTCAAACCGGGGCAGAACGCCTCGTTCACGGCAAAAGCGGCCGCATAAAGACAACCGGTCTCGCCCGCCAGCAGCAGGCACTCCTGCGGCTGGGGCTGGTGGCTGGGGCCGAGCGCCAGCCCCAGCTCCAGATCGATGAGTTTTTTGCCCAGCCGGATCTCCTGGACGGTGGAAGGATCCCAGCCTTGCGACAACGCGATTTCAGCCAGTTCGTGCAGGTTTTCAGCCAGTTCGAGTTGCAGCCAGCCGACAGCGCCCTGGGCATCGAGCGCCAGCACGCCAAAAGGCATGCCAATGACCACGTGCTCTATCCAGCCCGCCTTGGCGGCGATGGTTTCAAGCGCTTGCGCAATCAGCGGGTCCTCCAGCAACGCATGCTGGGCCGGTGACAGCGTGCCGTGCCAGATATGCTGGTGGTGCGCGTCCGGGCGGTCCCGCAGGCTGTCTATGGCCGTTGTCAGACGCAGGCGAATATCGGGAGACTGCTTGGGGATGAACTGGTTGATGAGGCCGCGGTTGAAGGCCGATACGGCCAGCTGCTCATCGGCGCGGCCGGTAAGCAAGATCCGTGCGCCCGACCAGCGCGTCAATTCGCCTAGAACCCGGATGCCGCTCATCGCCGGCATGGCGTAGTCCACCACGGCAACCTGGGTCAACGCAAACCGGGCCGTTCCATTTTCACGCCAGTAGCGCAGGATTTGCGGAACCAGCGATGCGCCTTCATGCCACCGGCTGACGATTTCCTGCTGCGTCCACACGTCTTGTTCGCGCAAAAGGATTTCCCGATGCAAAAGCTCGATGCAGGCGACCGGCCGCAGGAACAGGCGCACGTACCACCCCAGCGGCATGACTTCGCCCAGCATTTCAAGGTAGTCCCGGTCATCATCGAGAAAACCGACACATCCGGGCCGGCGATAAAGTGAAAAAGACATGGGAGCTGCTTGGTCCAGGTTGGCGAAAGAATTTTATTGTTCAGGTGTTCAGGTCAGCAGTCCGAGATGGGGAGCATGATCGTAAAAGCCGCTCCTGCGGGTGCTGCGGAATCGACTTGAATACTGCCGCCCGCGCTTTGCACCACCTGCTGGCAAAAAGCCAGTCCAAGGCCGTGCCCGGTGTTGCGATTGCTGGAGAAAAAGGGCTTGAAGATATGCGGCAGCAACGCAGCATCGATTCCCTTGCCCGCGTCTGCCACGACAATCCTGCCCTGCATTCTTATCCGGTCCACTTCAATGCGCAGCGCACCCGCCTGAAAGGACGAGTCGGCGGCGGCGAGCGAGTGCAACGCGTTCTTGATCAGATTGCTCAGCACCTGGGAAAACTGGGTCGCACAGGTACAGAAGCTGAAGTCATCATGAATGATCACCTGCACGCATTCCTGTTCGCGCTTCGATGGGTACGGATAGGACTCTGCGGCTTCCCTGGCGAGCACCGCGGCGCTGACCTGCTCGGCATAGCGCGGCAGCTGCAGGAGCTTGGCATTGGCAATTTGCGTGTCGATCTGGTGGTTCATGTGGCGAACCAGGGTATGCAGACGCTGACCCAGCTTCTCAAGTTTCGCGGTGTGTGCCTGGCCTGGCTGGCGCTGGGCTTCCAGCTGGATGGCATCACCAATCAGCGCTGCTGTGGACAAAGGCGTGCGCAGCTCATGCGCCATGATGCCCATGGTTGCCAGCGTGGTGCCCAGATGCGCACGCCGAAGGTTGGCAGAAGACAAACCCAGCAGCAAAGCGCAGCTCCAGCTAAAGGCTATCAGTACCGCGTCCAGCGAGTAGGCCTGCTCGGGCATGCCAGGCGCAGGCTGCCCTGAAAAGTGGAAAAGCAACCAAGCCACGAGGGCGCCGCTCAGCGTTCCGAACGTGGCAATCCGCCAGTCGGTCAGGTTGTAATAGACGAGCACGATCACGCACAGGCTCGGGAGCCAGACTTGACCGCCGGCATTGCACAAATACATCCAGCTGAAGTACAGCGGAAGCTCGATCCAGAGGGTGACGGAAATCAGGATGCGCACGCGTCTGCTGGTCAAGTTTTGGTTGACGGCCTTGAAAAGCAGCGTCAGGCCCAACCCGCTCATCAGCAGGCGAAGCCAGATATTTTCATAGGGTTGCTTAAGCCAGCTTGCCCAGAGCCAGTAAAACAGCGGATGTCCAAAAGCCATGGACAAGCCCAGCAAGCGCAAGCGCCAGGGCGATGGATGAAGAAGCGGCTCGATAGGCGCTGATGTCCCACACCTGGGGGCAGGCTGCAAAAATCGTAATATGAAGCGATTTTCTATCATGTGGCCCTTAGCCGAACCACGTACGTCGAGTTAACCCTGTTTTTGACATCTTGTTCATTGTCTCTGTTCTGCTTCATGTTTCCCAATGCCCCTACCTGCTAACTTTGACAGTGTTGCCCTGGACGGCATCTTGAGCGACTGGTTGTCGGCCCTTGCCGAGTTTTCAGTCGAGGCGCTGCTCGTTCTGGGGCCTGACCCGTTTGGGGGGCAAGACAGCCGGGTGATGCTCGCGCTGCATCCGCCGCGGCTGCTGGGGGCGGCGCAGGCGCTGGCCGACAGCCAGGATTTTGGCGCGCCCTGGCGGGATTCCGATGCGCCCCTGGTGGCCTGGCAGGACATCTCCAAGTCGTCGTTTGAAAACCAGGGGCGCTGGCGCCGGCTCTGGCTGGCCCATGGCTACCAGAGCGTGGTGCGGATTGCTTTTCCGCTGACGGTGGGCCGCGCTTTCGAATGCTATATGTTCAGTTCGCGGCAGTGGCCGGACCGCAGTGAGCCGGCGCAGCTGGCCTGGTCGGCGCTGAATATCTGGCCGTTGCTGAAGCGGGCGCTGGCCGAAGCCCGCAACCCGCTGAGCCCGCGAGAACTCCGCTGCCTGGACCTGGCTTTTCAGGGCATGACAGCGCGCAAAACCAGTGAAATCCTGCTTTGCAGCGAGCGCACCATCAATTTTCACCTGGCCAACGCCATGGCCAAGCTCAAGGTTGACAACAAACTGGCTGCCGTTCAGCGGGCCTGCTGGTTTGGCTTGATTTGATTGATTGATTGATTTTGACCTGCAGGCCGGCACCGCCGCGCAGGCGTCTGTTCGCAACGCTCCGATCGTTGCGCAAACCTGTTCATAATTCAGGCCAATGACTTTCCTAGCGCTTGATGTGGGTAATACCCGCCTGAAATGGGCCCAGTACGACGCACCCGCAGCAGGCGCCAGGCTGCTGGCGCACGGGGCGGTGTTTCTGGAAAACATCGACAAACTGGCCGAGGTGGACTGGCAGGCGCTGCCCGAGCCCACGGCCATCCTGGGCTGCGTGGTGGCGGGCGATGCCGTCAAGCGGCGCCTGACCGAGCAGATGGAAATCTGGGAGGTGCTGCCGCGCTGGGTGGTTTCCACCCCCCAGGAGGCAGGCCTGACCAACGGCTACGACCACCCGACCCGCCTCGGTGCCGACCGCTGGGTCGCCATGATCGGCGCCTACCAGCGGCTGCGCGCCCGGGGCAGCCGCAAACCCTGCCTGGTGGTCATGGTGGGGACGGCGGTGACGGTGGAAGCCATCGATGCCTCGGGCCGGTTTCTGGGCGGCATCATCCTGCCCGGCCACGGGATCATGCTGCGCGCGCTCGAATCGGGCACCGCCGGCCTGCACGTGCCGACCGGCGACGTGCGCAACTTTCCCACCAACACCAGCGATGCGCTGACCAGCGGCGGCACCTTTGCCATTGCCGGGGCGGTCCAGCGAATGGTCGACAACCTGACCCGCCATTGCGGCGAAGCACCCGAATGCATCATGACCGGCGGCGCTGGCTGGAAGATGGCGCCCAGCATGTCGATCGACTTCGAGCTGGTGGAGAACCTGATTTTCGATGGCCTGCTGGAGATCGCCTCGCGGCGGTTCAAGGCTTGATGCTATAAAAAGCAGGGCTGCCTGCGCACGCGCAGCAAGCGCAGCGCAGTGGTTTGATTGAAAACAGCCCCTTCCACGCAGGCCGGCGATGTCTTTTTGCCTTGCAGTCTTCATGCCTAGCCTCACGGCCGCGCCGGTCGCAGTAGAGCAGGGCGGGCCTGGCAAGTTGTCGCTAAGATAGCCGGCTGTCAGCCTGGGACCATTCTGGGAACCCGACTCAAATATCCACGGAGCATTCCATGTCAGACCTGAAAGCCGCCTTTGACAAAGCCATGGCCGATTCCAAGAACCTCAGCGAGCGCCCCGACAATGCCACGCTGCTGAAGTTGTATGCGCTCTACAAGCAGGGCAGCGCCGGGGACAACACTGAGAAAAAACCCGGCTTCGGCGATATGGTGGCCCGCGCCAAGTGGGACGCCTGGAGCAAGCTTAAAGGCACGCCGCAGGACGAAGCCATGCAGCAGTACATCGACCTGGTCGATGCGCTGGGTTGAGCTGCATTTCTTAAGCAAAAAAGGGCTGTAGCGCAATAACATAGAGCGCTTCAAGCTATTAATTCAATAGCAAAGGCTTGGGGTCGGCCCCTTGTTGCCCCGGCAGGCACCGCTTGCATGCATGCGCGGGTGATGGCGACGACTCCTAGTCGGCCTTGATGTTGGCCACTTTCACAATGCGGGCCCACATATTTCTCTCGTCCGCCGCCAGCTTGGTCAGCTGGGCCTCGTTCATGAAGACCGCCTTGGCGCCCTGTTCTTCGGCACGCTTCCTGAACGCCTCCGATTCCACCACTTGCTTGACGGCGGCCGACAGCCTGCCCGTTACGTCGGCAGGCAGGCCGCTCGGGCCATAGAGCGCGAACCAGGACGAGGCCACCAGCGCGGTGCCCGCCTCGGTGGCCGTCGGCACGTTCGGCAGCACCGCCAGCCGGGTGCGGCCTGTGACCATCAAGGCCTTGAGCTTGCCGGCGCGGATATGCGGCAGCAGCGGCGGCGGCGTGGTGATGGTGAAGTCCACCGTGCCGGCCAACAGGTCCGTGAGCGCCTGGCCGGTGCCCTTGTACGGGATGTGAACGATGAAGGTTTTTGTGAGGTCCTTCAGCAATTCGGTGGTCACATGCTGCAGCGAGCCGTTGCCGCTGGAAGCGTAGTTGACCTTGCCCGGGTTGGCCTTGACGTAGGCCAGGAACTCCGCATACGTATTGGCCGGAAAGTCGGCACGCACCACCAGGAGCTGCGGCGCGTCGATCAGGTGGCCAATCGGCTTGAGGTCCTTGGCGGGATCGAAGCCGACGACCGGCTGGATCAGCGGCGTGATGCTCTGGTAGCCCGAGTACTGGACCAGCAGCGTGTGGCCGTCGGCCGGCGCGCGTGCCACGATCTGGCCGCCGATGTTGCCGTTGCCGCCGCCGCGGTTGTCCACCACCACCGAGGTTTGCAGGATCTTGCCCAGCGGTTCGGCCAGCATGCGCGCGGAGATGTCGGTGGTCCCGCCGGCCGCCGTGGGGACGACCAGGGTGATGGGTTTGCCCGCGGTCTGCGCAAACGCGCTGCCCATGAACGGGGCCGCACCGGTGGTGGCTGCGGCGGCTGCGCCGGCGATCAGTGTTCTTCTGGAAATCGGGGTCATGCTTGTCTCCTAAATGGTTTTAATGGAAGGGAAAATAAACAGGGAAACCGGGTCGGTCATCTGACCGCCTCATGGGCTGTCGTCACCAGATGATCAAGAGGGTCGATCATGAAAACTGGGCATGGAGTTCCTGCACAAACGCCGGTGCCGGATGCAGGTCGCCGATGCGCCCGGCCTTGGCGACCTGGCCGGGTACCTCATGGCCGACGATCTGCGGCATCTGGCGTGCCACGGCGAGCAGCCTGGGCAGGTCGATGCCGGTGTCGTAACCCATGGCGTCCAGCATGTGGATGGCGTCCTCGCTGCTGATGTTGCCGCTGGCGCCGGGCGCATAGGGACAGCCGCCCAGGCCGCCCAGCGAGCCGTCGAAACGCGTGATGCCGCCCTGCACGGCGGCCAGCACATTGGCTAGGCCCATGCCGCGGGTGTTGTGAAAATGCAGGGTCAGTTGCAGTTCGGAAAAGCGCGCTTGCAAGGCCTCCACTATGCGGCTGACCTGCGCCGGGTGCGCCATGCCGGTGGTGTCACAAATCGTCACGCCGCGCACGCCCTGGTCCGCAAAACGGCTGACCCAGTCCAGCACGTTCTGTTGTGGCACATCGCCCTCCATCGGGCAGCCAAAGCAGCACGACAGCGACACATTGATGGGCGTTCGGCCATCCACGAGTTTGACCACTTCCGACAGCGCCGCAAAGCTGTGCGCCATCGGCATGCGCAGGTTGGCCAGGTTGTGGGTTTCCGACGTAGACATCACAAGGTTGAGCTCGTTGGCCTTGGCTTCCAGCGCCCGCTCCGCGCCGCGCAGATTCGGCACCAGTACCGTGTATTCGACACCGGGCACGCGGCGGATGCGGCCCATCACCTCGTCGGCGTCGCGCAGCATGGGAATCGCCTTGGGCGAGGTGAAGGAGGTCACCTCGATCTTGGCGTAGCCGCACTCGCTGAGCGCGTCGACCAGCGCGATCTTGTCGTCGGTGGGAATGAAGCTGGGCTCGATCTGGAAGCCGTCGCGGGTGGCGACTTCATTGAAGTAGATGCGTTTGAGGCGGCTGGCCTGATGGTTCTGATTGTTTTGGCTGAGCTGGTGGGGGGTGTTCATGTCGTTCCTCCGGCAACAATGCCTTGGGTTTTGAGCGTTTTGATCTGTTCGGGCGACAAGCCCATTTCCTGCAGCACGGCGTCGGTGTCCTGGCCGATGCCGGGCGCGTTGCGGCGATGGCTGCCCGGCGTGCGCGACAGCTTGGGCACGATGCCCGGCACCGTGAGCAGGCTGCCGTCGTTCATGCGCACCTCGCCCAGCATGCCGCGCGCCCGGTAATGCGGGTCGGCCGCGATGTCGGCCACGGTGTAGATGCGGCCGGCCGGCACCGAAGCCTGGTCCAGCAGCGCCATCACCTCGTCCACGGTATGCCGGGCCGTCCACTGGCCGATCGCTTCATCGAGCCGGTCCACATGGGCGACACGGCCGGCGTTGTCGGCCAGCTGCGGGTCGGCGCCGAGTTCGGGACGGCCGATGGTGTTCATCAGCCGCTTGAAGATGCTGTCACCGTTGCCTGCGATCAGGGCATAGCCTTCATCCTTGCAGCGGTAGGCGTTGCTGGGCGCGATGCCGGGCAGGGCGCTGCCGGCCGCGCCGCGCACCGCGCCGAACGCGCTGTATTCGGGCAGCAGGCTTTCCATGCAGTTGAACACCGCCTCGTACAGCGCGACGTCGATCACCTGGCCCTTGCCTGAGCGATGGCGCTCCTGCATGGCCAATAAGATGCCGATCACGCCATGCAGCGCGGCCAGCGTGTCCCCCAGGCTCACGCCGACGCGCACTGGCACGCGGCCGGGCTCGGCGGTCAGGTGGCGCAGGCCGCTCATGGCCTCGGCCACCACGCCAAAGCCCGGCTTGTCGCGGTAGGGGCCGGTCTGGCCGTAGCCGCTGATGCGCAGCATGATGAGGCGCGGGTTGAGCTGGAGCAGCGCGTCGGGGCCCAGGCCCCAGCCTTCCATGGCGCCGGGGCGGAAATTCTCGATCAGCACGTCGGACTCAGCCGCAAGCTTGCGCACGATCTCCTGCGCCGCGGGCTGCTTGAGATCGAGCGCCACCGACCTCTTGTTGCGCGACTGCACCTGCCACCAGACCGAGGTGCCGTCTTTCAGCAGCCGCCATTTGCGCAGCGGATCGCCGGCGCCGGGCGACTCGATCTTGATGATGTCGGCGCCGAAGTCTCCCAGCGTTTTGGCCGCGAACGGGCCGGCGATCAGCTGGCCCAGCTCAAGAACCTTCAGGCCGGCTAGCGGCCCTTGTGGAGGGGCATCGGGGGAATGACAGGTGGATGGCATGACGGGCAGTGTGCCGCCAATGCCTGATACCGTCTATTCCTGCTTTGGGTGCCTTGTCTTCGCGTTTTGCGAAGGGTCGGCCAGAAATTCCGCCAGCTGTCCAACCCCTGGATCCGGCTGTCCGGCGGCGGTTGCCACCAGCAGCTGCCGCTGGGCCCAGGCGTCAGCCAGTGGCCGCCAGCCCAGCTTCATGCTTTTGATAATGGGCAGGCTCGCGCCCTTGGGCAGTATGGCAATTCCGAGACCGGAGGCCACCATGTGGCAAACGGCGTCAAAGCTGCGCACCTGCATGCGCAGCTTCAGGGGACGGTTGGCTGCAAGCGCGGCCTGTTGCTGTTTTTGCAGCATGGCCGCCCCGGCCGTGAGGCTGATCCACTCCTCGTCGAGCGCGTCGGCGAACGCCAGCGGCGTTTTCAGGCGTGCCAGTCGATGCGTGGCCGCAAGAACCAGCACCAGCTCGTCCCGCCGAAAAAGCCGGGTGTCCAGGCCCGCAGTATCCGGCCCTTCGACAAACACGGCCACGTCGGTCCGGCCTTCGCGCAGTGCCGACACGGCTCCTTCTGACACCTGTTCCTCCACGTCGATATGCACCTGTGGGTGCAGCTCGCCATAGCGCGCCAGCAAGGGCGGCAGGAACTGGCTGATCGCTGCACTGCTGGCGCACAGGCGGATGTGGCGGGCAATGCCGCGCTGCAAATCGGCGAGCTCATCCCCGAGCTGGTGCATGGTCTGGAGCAGGGTAAGCCCGTGCTTGACGAAAACCCGCCCTGCGCCGGTAGGGGACAGCCCACGCGAATGGCGTTCAAAAAGCGGCACGCCCAGGGCATGTTCAAGATCGCGGATGCGGCGACTGGCCGCGGCCAGCGCCAGGTGGGAGTTGCGTGCGGCGGCAGTCAGGCTGCCGCTCTGGGCACAGGCCACCGCCAGCCGGATGGACACCATGTCGAAGCGGGCCAGGTTATAGGACGGCGGCGTGCCTGCTGCCTGTGGGTCGGCCTTCATGCGCGGGCCTCTTCCCAGCCTATGGGCAAAGCCGCCCATCCGTTTTTGAAAAAGGGGCAAAGCGGCACAGGCAATGGCCGGGCAAGGCGGGCAGTCACTTGACTTTTTTGGTCGTGGTTTTTCGGGAAACCGTTTTTTTGGCAAGCAGCGCATCGAGGTTCTTCACGATCTCGGCCTCGATCCTGTCCTTGAAGGCGCCCAGCAAAAAGCCGAGCCTGGCGTTCAGCTCAAACGCGTTGTGGGTGACGGTCAGGGTGCCCGTCACCCCCGAGCGGCTGAAATTCACCAGGTCGCTGGCCGTGCCTTCTTGGTAGGTGCATTGCATGTCGAACTCTTTTTCCACCTGCCTGGCCCATTGAAAGGCAAGCTTGCGCGCCTCTGACAAGCCCAGGCTGTGCTGGCGTGCGATCTGGATGTCAGCCATTCCCATCTCCTTCTTGAAAATCCAAGGGGTCGATTCCCAGCGCCTGGCGGCGGTCGGCCTTGGGCAGACGGGCCAGGTGTTTGACGGCGCCGTAGAACCGCTGCCAGTCGCAGCCTTCACGCTCGAACAGGGCTTCAAACCCCGGCACCAGTTCATCATAGGCGGCCTGCGCCCCGAAGGAGGCGTTGTTGGCGCGGGCCACCCAGGGGTCGTAGCCGGCAAAGCCGCCCCAGCTGTCCTTGAGCTGCCGGTAGTCCGCCCTGAATTTCTCGATTGCTACTGATTTCATAGCTGCTAGTGCTTGTACATCCTGCGCTGGAGCCTGATTTGGCTTGTAAATCCGGGCCAGTTCGCGGCGTGTGGCCAGCGCCAGCGCGCGGAACTGCCGCCGCCGCCCGTCGAACACGGCGTATTCCTGGCGGACCTGCTCGTTGGCCTGGCTGGCCAGCCAGCGCTCGCTGCCCAGGCGTTCCACCGCCGTGGCAAACGACTCGTTGAACAGCGTGTCGCCCTCGGCATACACCACCTGGTGCGCCAGTTCATGAAACACCAGCCGGGCGAGCTCGCCTTCGGGATAGCCGATGAAGGTGCTCAGCAGCGGGTCGCCGCCGGCCCAGTTCATCCAGCCCAGCGTGGAATAGGCCGGCACGCCGTAGACGCTGGTTTCCAGGCCGTCGGCCTGCAGCCGCGCCGCCTCGGCGCGGGCCTCGTCCTCATTGAAATAGCCGCGGTAGCCCACGCAGCCTGCAACGGGAAAGCACCAGGTCTTGAGCTTGAGTGAAAACGCAGGCGCCGCCACCACGTTCCAGACCGCCGCGCGCCGCTGCAGGTCGGCATAGCTGCGGTAGCTGCGGTTGTCGGGCAGCTTGAGCGCGGTGACCGCAAACCTGCGGATGCGCTGGGCCAGGGCCAGGCGTGCCTTGAGCTTCTCGGGCGCCTGCGCGTCCTGCAGCACCTCCTGCACCGGACGCGCCGCATTGAGCATCTGCAGGTGGCCGCTGACGGACTGCCAGTAGTAGCCCAGCCCGCTGCATCCAGCCAGGCCGAGCACCGCCGCCGAGGCCGCCAGCCGCGCACGCCAGCGTGTCAATAGTGCAAATCGCATGGGCTGCTCAGGCAATCGGCGGGTCGGGCCGCACCTGCACCAGGCAGTCGTAAAAAACCGGGCCTCGGCCCAGATCGGTCAGGTGCTGGCTGGTGAGTTCGTTCACATTCGTGCCGTTCAGCCCCATCTTGCGCCACCAGATGCCCATGCCGTTGACCACGCCGGGCCGGGCGCGGCTGGACACCTCGGCCTTGACCCGGTAGGCGCCGCGCCGGTTGAACACCCGCACGATGGCGCCGCTGGCAATGCCGCGCGCGGCGGCGTCCCGGGGATGCATCTCCAGCACCGGCTCGCCCTCCATGTCCCGCAGGCTTTTGACATTGACGAACGTGGAATTGAGGAAGTTGCGCGCCGGCGGCGAAATCATGGCCAGGGGAAACTCGGCTGACGCGGCGGCCGGCTCGTGATTGGCCAGCTGGTCCGGCAGCCCGTCCAGGCCCTGCGCGGCCAGCCGCGCACTGAAGAATTCGCACTTGCCCGACGGCGTGGGAAACCCGCCTGCCGCAAACGGCGCGTCGGGCAGGTCGAGGGTGGCAAAGCCCTGGTCGAGCAGCGTCTGGAAATCGATCTTGCCGCCAAAAGCCGCGCGGCACAGGGTTTCATCGCTGTCGGCAAAACAGGGCTCGGTGAACCCCATGCGCGCCGCCAGCTCGCGAAAAATCCGCGCATTGGACCTGGCCTGCCCGAGCGGCGCGATGGCGGGGCGGTTGAGCAGGACGTCGGTATGGCCGTAGGCGCTGTGCACGTCCCAGTGCTCCAGCTGGGTGGTGGCGGGCAGGAGGTAGTCGGCATGGTCGGCGGTGTCGGTCTGGAAATGCTCCAGCACGACGGTGAACAGGTCTTCTCGCGCAAATCCGCGCGTCACCTTGCCCGAGTCGGGCGCGACCGCCACCGGGTTGCTGTTGTAGACGATCAGCGCCTCGATTTTCGGGCCGAAGGACGCCGAGCTTTCACGCAGCAGGTCGTCGCCGACGGTGATCATGTTCAGGGTGCGCGGGTTGCGCCCGGCCAGCAGGTCGGGGCGCTGCAGCGCGGCCTTGTCGACCGGGAACAGGCCCGAGGTGCTGAGCAGCACGCCGCCCGCCCGGTGCCGCCAGGCGCCGATCAGCGCCGGCAGGCAGGCCACCGCGCGGGTCGCATTGCCGCCGCCGCGCACCCGCTGCATGCCGTAGTTCAGGCGGATCGCAGCCGGCTGGCGGCTGACGAAGCACTGGCCATAGTCGCGCCCGAGCGCCTCGATCTGTTCGGCCGGCACGCCGCAAACGGCCGCCGCGCGGGCCGGACTCCACTGCAGCGCCCGCGCGCGCAGCGCTTCCCAGCCCACGGTGTGGCGGGCAAGGTAGTCATGGTCCAGCCAGTCGTGGGTGATCAGCTCGTGCATCAGCGCCAGGGCCAGCGCGGCGTCGGTGCCCGGCAGCAGCGCAATGTGCTCGTCGCACTTGTCGGCGGTTTCGCTCCTGCGGGGATCGATGCACACCAGCCGGGCCCCGTTGCGCCGGGCCTGCTGGGCATAGCGCCAGAAGTGCAGGTTGCTGCCCACCGAATTGCTGCCCCAGATGAGGATGAGTCTGGACTCGGCAAAAAACTCCACCCGCATGCCGACTTTGCCGCCCAGCGTCTGCGTCATGCCTTCACCGCCGGCAGCCGAGCAGATGGTGCGCTCCAGGAGCGATGCGCCCAGCCGGTGAAAAAATCGCGCGGCCATGCTTTCGCACTGCACCAGCCCCATGGTGCCGGCATAGCTGTAGGGCGCAATGGCCTCGGGGTTGCGCTGCGCAATCGAGGCCAGGCGCGTGGCGATGTCGTCCAGCGCGGCTTCCCAGCTGACCGGCTCGAACTGGCCGCTGCCCTTGGGCCCGACGCGCTTGAGCGGCACCAGCAGGCGTTCGGGGTGGTAGGTGCGCTCGGTATAGCGCGACACCTTGTTGCACAGCACGCCGCCGGTCTGGGGGTGCGCGGGGTTGCCCTGGACCTTGATCGCCACGCCGTTTTCAACCGTTGTCAGCAGTGCGCACGTGTCCGGGCAGTCGTGCGGACAGGCGCCGCGCACCTGCCTGGGCGGCGCATCGGGTGTGCGCGCAGGTGCGTCAGGAACCGGGGGCGGGGTGATGTTCATGGATCCACTTTATCGCCAATCGCCGCCCTCGGGGCGAGCCGGGGCGGCCAGCCAGTCGGGTATGCTTGAGCGCCATTTTCAGGTTGATTCCAGGCTGCATGCCTGGTCTCCTTTATCGATGTCCTTTTTCCCTTCCTCTCCGGTGGCGCTTGTTCGCCTGATGCGGCCGCACCAGTGGGTTAAAAACATGTTTGTGTTTGCCGGCCTGGTGTTCAGCGAGCGCTGGGGCAGCACGGCGCTGGTGCTGCAGGTCCTGCAGGTCTTCGCCGCATTTTGCTGCGCGTCCAGTCTGGTGTACATCCTGAACGACTGGCATGACCGTGCCAGCGATGCGCTGCATCCCGTCAAATACAAAAGACCGCTGGCCAGCGGAACGGTCACCGCAGCGGCAGCGCTGCTGCTGGCGGCCGTGCTGTTGGCGGCCGGCGTGGCGCTGGCGGCAGGCAACCCCACGCTGTGCCTGCTGCTGGCGCTGTACGTGACGCTGAATGTCGCGTACTCGTGGCGGCTCAAGCAGGTGCCGGTGGTCGATGTGTCCATCATCGCCAGCGGTTTCATGCTCAGGCTGCTGGCGGGCACCGTGGCGGTCGGCATTCCTCCGTCGCGCTGGCTGCTGCTGACCGGAATTTTCCTGACGCTTTATCTTGGCTTTTGCAAGCGCAAGGCGGAGAGCTTTCAGGAGGAAGCCACGCAGCGCGCGGTCATGGCGCACTACCCGCCGGCCCTGATCGACACCTTTATCGCCACCACCATGACCGCCACGCTGGCCACCTACAGCCTGTTCGCCACCAGCCCCGAGGCGCAAATGCAGCACAGCGAGCGCTTGCTCTATACCGTGCCGGTGGTTGTTTTTGGCCTGCTGCGCTACACCTACCAGGTGCATCGCGGCCGGGGCGAAGACGTGGCCCGCGACCTGCTGCGCGATGGGTGGCTGCTGGGCGCCGGCGCACTGTGGCTGCTCATCTTTGTGAGCCACCGGTTTTGATGCCCGATGCGCAGGGGCCGGAAAAAAGCCCGGCGCCTGCCAGGGCAGCCGGCATGCCGGGCATTGCCTTGCCTGCCAAGCTGCCTGTCAGGCAACTGCTGCTGGTGCTGGGCTTGGTGGCCACTGCCTATGCGGTCGCCTTGCTGGTCTGGGGGGATAGTCCCCGCGCCTCGCTGGCCCGCCTGTGGTCGCTCACCGGCCTGCAGGCCGCTGGCCTATGCCTGCTCAGCTATGCCCTGCGCGGTTTGCGCTGGCGGCTGTGGATGGCGCACCAGGGCCGCCATTTTGGCCTGTGGCAGGGGTTGCGCCTTTATCTGGCGGGTTACGCATTCACCCCCACGCCGGGCAACATCGGCGAGGCCATCAGGGGGCTGATGCTGGCCCGCCAGCCTTTGAGTGCCTGGCAGGGGCTGGCGATTTTTGGCGCCGAGCGGTTGGCCGACCTGATGTGCCTGCTGCTGCTGTGCCTGCCCGCGGTCTGGTGGGCCTGGGAGCACGGAATGGTGCAGCAGATGCCTGCCTGGCTGGGCTGGCTGGCGCTGGCCGGCCTGGGCATGGCGGTGCTGGCGCTGGGCCTGCTGTTCAGGTTGCGGCCTGCCTGGCTCCATCGCCTGGGCTGGCTGCGCCATGCCTGGGCATGCCTGCGCCTGCAGCCCCTGGTGTGGTTTGCCCTGACGCTGGCCGCCTGGGCCGCGCAGGGCGTGGCGGTGTGGCTGATTTGCCATGATAGCGGCGTGTCCCTGGACCTGTTGAGCGCAACCGGGTTTTATGCGGTGGCCATGGTGGCCGGCGCCTTGTCGGCCCTGCCTGCGGGCCTGGGCGGCACCGAGGCGGTGCTGACGGGTTTGCTGGTTGCGCATGGCGCGGCGGCTGGCAACGCGCTGGCCATCACGGTGCTGACCCGGCTGCTGACCCTGTGGCTGGCCGTGGCAATCGGCTTGGCAGCCTTGATTTATAGTGCGGCCATCGCAAAGGAAGTCAGTTTTCGCTAGGCCGCCGCTGGATTTGGCCAGGCTTCGCTCAGCTACCCTGGCTTAACTTTTCCTACCTGCCTTCCGGCGCCTCGGCGCCATTCATTGTTGACTGCCCACCTGCCATGTCCGCGACTCCAGTTTCCGCCGTTTCCTCGCCCGACTTCCCTGCCACGCTGAGCCGCTGGCTGCTAGGCATTGGCCTGGCGTCGCTGCTGCTGCGGTTCGGGATTGCCGTGACCTTCCCGATTTCCGGCGACGAGGCCTTCTTTTACTGGTGGGGGGTGTATCCCGCCTGGGGCTACTCCGACCACCCGCCCATGGTGGGCTGGCTGATTGCGCTGATGCGCGCCACGCTGGGCGACAGCATCGGCTCGATCCGCCTGCCGGCGGTGCTGCTGCCCCTGGGCCTGGGCGCGGCCTTGTGGTGGGCGCTCAAGCCGATCAGCCGGGTGCGCGCCGCCTGGGCCGTGCTGCTGTTCTGGCTCGCGCCGCTGAACTGGCTGACGGTCATCATCACCACCGACACGCCCCTGATTTTCTGGTCGGCCCTGTCGGTCGCGGCCCTGATGCGGGCCGAGCAGCGTGCGCAGCTGGACCGGGGCGCCTACCGGCTCTATGCCCTGTCGGGCCTTTTTCTGGGCTGTGCGTTTTTGTCGAAATATTTTTCCGTGGTGCTGGGCCTGACCTACCTGGTGTATTTCGGGCTGTACCGGCGCGAGCGGCTGGCGGGTCTGGCCCTGCTGGTGGCGTGCGCCTTGCCCGGTCCGGCCATCAATATCGCCTACAACATGTCGCACGGCTGGTCGAACATCATGTTCAACGTCTACAACCGCAATGAGGATGCACGCTTCGAATGGCGCAAGCCGCTGCTCTACCTCGGCATGATGGCTTACCTCATCACGCCGGGCGCGCTGTGGCTGGCGTTCAGGCAGCGCAAGCCGTTGCTGGCGGCTGCCCCTGCGCAGCGCCTGCTGGCCTGTCTGGTGGTGGTGCCGCTGCTGTTTTTTGCGCTGCTTTCGGCCAGGAAAGTGATCGGGCTGCATTGGGTGCTGTCGTTTTATCCTTTCGGTTTTGCCTACCTGGCCTTGGCCTTGCCGGCGGACAAATTAAAAGCCTGCGCCAAGGCCCTGGGCGTGTTTGCCGGCCTGCATGTGCTGGTGGTGGCGGGCCTGTACATGACGACGCTGGACACGTGGCGCAACGCGAAGATCTATCCGCAGATCGTGCGCAGCGTCAAGACCGCCGAGATCTTGCAGCAAGCCGGCAGGCCCGGCATGGTGCTGATGGCCGACTCCTACACCGCCGCCTCGATCTATGGTTTTGAGCGCCGCCAGTACATGCCGGTGTTCGGCCTGGGGAAATTCCATGCGCGCCAGGACGACATGCTGGTTGATTTCTCGCGCTACCAGGGGGACAACCTGGGCATCATCCTGATGAATGCCCCCAGCCTTGAGGCGTTCCGGCCTTATTTTGAGACGGTTGGGCTGCGGAGCTTCACGCAGGACGGTGTGCCGTTCTACGTGGTGGAGGGGACGCGCTTCAACTACCCGGCTTATCGCGCAGGCGTGCTGGGCGTGGCTTTCCAGCGCTTCTACAACATCCCGGCCTGGCTGCCCATGACCGGTTGCCCCTTCTGCGAACGCTACTGCGGCCAGGTGCGGTGCGCACGCTAGGCAGGCCAGCGGTGCAGGACAAGCTCTTTGGGCGCAAGCAGGGTCGGGCCCGCTGCGCCTTCATGTGGAAATGGCAAGAAAAATAGTGACCAAATAGGCATTTTGCGCAGGTAGGTAGTGCGTTAGCAGCTATAAAAAATATAGCGGTTTCGCCGCATGAAAAAGCCCACGCACCTTGCGGTGCGCAGGCTCCAGATGAGTGCCCGGCGATCGGTCGAACCGTCAGTCCTGCAGTTCAACCTTGGCCATGTCCACCTCCAGGCGTTCCAAGGCATCGAGCGGCTCAGTGGCGGCTGCCTGCTCATAAAGCCGGGTGGCCTCTGCCATCCGCGTGTCGCCCTCCAGCATGACGATGCCATTGGCATACTCGGTCATGGCAATGGCCGAGTCCGGATTGAGCTTTAGCGCCTCCCTGAACAGCGCCAGGCCAGTTTCTTTTTTGGCGCCGTAGGTCATGCTGCCAATCAGCGAGCCAACCTTGTCAATCACCTCGGCATGAAAAGTGCCCAGCGCAACATGCGCATCGACATGCTTGGGCGACAGCTTGATCGTCTGCTCCAGCGCTATTTTGATTTTGCTACCCAACCCCTGCGCCAGCGCCTTGGCCACGCTGATGCCCTGGCTGTAACGCCCCAGTGCGTAAGCCTGGCAGTACCAAGCATTGACATTCCTGAAATCCGCTGTTTGCTGCGCTTCAGCGCGTCCGGCGACCTGCAGGAACAGATCAAGCTTGGTTTTTTCCTTGCTTTCCAGGTAAGTAGCGTAAATGCAGGTGGCCTTGTTGGCCACCGTGATGCCGTCGCCACCCGCCTGCAAGCCCGCTTCAGCGGCTTGTTGAAACTCGCCGTTGTGAAAAAAAACCCAGGCCTGCAGCACGGCTGCGTCTTTTGGAAGCGGTTCGCAGTCGTTCCGGTGCAGGCGGGCCCAATTTTTTCTCAGGCTGACAGCATCAAATGCGTATTCGCCAGCGTAGGGGAAAGAGGTCCATATGGCCATGTTGTCTCCTGAATTATTTTTTTCGCAATGTTGTGCTTATTTTTCGGAAGGTGATGTCGGTGAATTTGCCGGGCTACTGTAGGCGGCGACCAAGGTCTGCAAAGGGGTGCTGTGACCTGGCGCCAGTAAGGCAGCAGCAGGCTCGACACCGGGTGCATGCTCCGCACAGCGCAATTTGTGCATGGCTGGCGGCAATGCATTGTGCGGATCGCGCGTATCTTTAAGGTTGAGCCAGTATGTCAACAGCACGCCCATAACCGTGGCGGTTAACTCAAGTTGCCGCGAGTCGATTCACATGGCCGCGGCGCAGCAAGTGCCATCGAGCAGACGCTTGACAGTTTGGTCTTGCGCTTGAGCGCCAGTGGAAAGGGGCCCTCCAGCTGGCGAGTTTTGCTAAGCAAATCATTTGGGTCGAGGTGCACGCCATAAAAGCCGGTAGTGTTCGATCAGATCAAACAGCGTGAGCATGAAAAATCAGGCAGCTTCGACATTGCATATCCTGTCGCCGGCATCGAGAATTCCGCTCCAATATCACCTCCAAAATGCGTTCTGCAGTGGGGCGTTTCTTTGTCATGGTTGCTGTTTCTCTCTTGTTATGTTCCTACTCTAACCCAGCGCCCGGCGAGTGAAAACAGGGAATCTCATGAGCAAGCACTGATGAGCTAGCGTGCAAACAAAAGAAAAGGACTTGAATCATTCGTGCAAACACTACTATGCCGCACACATCAGAAAATATAAGCCTTAGATTGGTTGGAATTTAGGAGCTCGCTTCTACACCACTAGGAAACATCAAAAATTCTTATAAGACAGCGCATAACCCAAACACAAAGGTTTTCAATTTTGTAGGAAACCGCGCACATGTTCTAAGAATCACTGCTATGATACGAGGCTCTGCAGATGACAAGGCGGCTGACTCAAGGGTTGGCAATGAGTCGGAGGTGGAGGGAGTC
>JAQGLT010000108.1 GCA_028292745.1 Polaromonas sp.
CGAGCAGCGACGGAACGCCAAATGCCAAGCGCCCCTGTCCGGTGAGCTTGTCAATGCCCACCAGCCCGAGCACCAGGCCCAGCGCCAGGCTGGTGATGCCGCGCAGCACCGAGTCGCCAAAGGTGGCCGAGACTGTGATGAACGCCAGCACCATCAGGGCAAAGTAGTCCCACGGCCCGAATTGCACGGCCAACTCGACCAGCACCGGCGCTAAAAGCGCCAGGCCGATCGTGGCGAAGGTGCCCGCGACAAACGAGCCGATGGCCGCCGTGGCCAGCGCAGGGCCGCCGCGTCCGGCCCGGGCCATCTTGTGGCCCTCGATGGCTGTGGCGATGGAGGCCGCCTCGCCGGGCGTGTTGAGCAGAATTGCCGTGGTCGAGCTGCCATACATGGCGCCGAAGTAGATGCCGGCAAACATGATGATCGAGCCCGTGGGGTCGAGCTTGAACGTGATCGGCAGCAACAAAGCCACGGTCAGCGACGGGCTGATGCCCGGCAAGATGCCGACCAGCGTGCCCAGCAGCACGCCAATCCCGGCAAACAGGAGATTGCCGGGCTGGATGGCAATGGCAATGCCTTGCCACAAAAGAGTAAGAACATCCATCGGGAACTCCGGGGTCAGCCCAGCAGCAGGCGCTCAAGCGGCCCGGCTGGCAGGGACAAGGACAAGGCCTTGGTGAAAAATGCGTAAACCCCCAAAGCCAGCGTGAGACCGATGGCAGGGGACTTGAGTCCTAGGGGCTGGCCAAAGGCGCGCGCCGTGGCGACGAACAGCCAGGCCGCACTGATGATGAAGCCGCCGCCGAGCTGCAAAATGCCAATCAAGCCCAGCAGTCCGGCCAGCACCCAGACCAGTGCAGAGAGATTAGCCGGGTCTTCAGGGGTGAGGACATGCGCTGGGACCCGCTGGCGGGGAAGCCGCCAGGCAGCCACCCAGTGGGCCAGGCTCAAAATGGCCAGCAGCACCGACACCAGGCGCATGCCGGCAGTCGGGCCTACGCCAACGGTCTGCTGCTGAGGCAGCTGGTTGGCGTCCAGCCAGAGCAGCACGGCCAGGCCCAGCAGTGCTACGCCAATACCGACCAGCGTGCGCCGGCCGGGCGCAGACGTAACGTCGCTCATTTCACCAAACCAATCTGGGTCAGCACGTCTTTCACACGGACCTGATCGGTCTTGAGAAAAGCGGCAAATTCGTCGGCGCCCAGGTACGCATCGTCCCAGCCGCGCGCTTTCATGACCTTGGCCCATTCGTCGGACTTCAGCGCTTTCGTGATGGCGGCGGACAATGCCGCTTTCTGCGCGGGTGTGATGCCAGGAGGCGCGACGATGCCGCGCCAGTTGACCAGCTCGACATCCAGGCCCTGCTCCTTGATCGTCGGGACATCGACCCCGGCCATGCGCTTGCCAGTGGACATGCCCAGTGCGCGCAGTTTGCCGGCCTTGATCTGGCTTTCAAATTCGTTGTAGCCCGACACGCCCGCCGTCACACGCCCGCCCAGCATCTCGGCCAGCGCCTCGCCACCGCCCGAGAACGGCACGTAGTTGAGCTTTGAGGCGTCCCCTCCGGCCGCCTTGGCGACCAGCCCGGCCAGAATGTGATCAGCGCCGCCTGCAGAGCCGCCGGCCCAGACCACCTTGGAGGTGTCTGCCTTCAGTGCAGCCGCCAAGTCGTTGACAGTCTTAAGGGGTGAGGTTGCGGGCACGACAATTACCAATGCATCGCCAGTCATCCGGGCGATCGGGGTGACCGCATCAAGGTTGATGGCCGACTTGCTGGTCAATATCGCGCCCACCATGGTGATGCCCATGGTCATCAGCTGGGTGCCGTCGCCCTTGGCATTGGTGACGAACTGCGCCAGGCCGACCGTGCCACCGGCGCCCGGCACGTTGACGACCTGCACCGTCTTGGCCGCGCCTGTGGCGGTCAGCACCTGCTGCAATGAACGAGAGGCGCCGTCCCATCCACCGCCGGGCGCCGCTGGCGCAGTGATCTTGAGTTGCTCCAGCGGCGCCTGCGCCATGACTGGCGTGGACAGCACTGCGGCCACTGCGATGGCAGCAGTAAAAATCCGGCGGTTCAAGGGGGTAAGAAGGTGGTTCATGAAGGTCTCCTGGTGAAAATAAAGGTCAACTAACGTGGATCAAACGAAATTGGCGGGTTATTCCGCCGTGATCTTGGCCGCCTCGACGATGCGCTTGTACTTGGCCGATTCGGCCTTGATGAAGTCGCGAAACGCCTGCTGCGTCATGGGCGCTGGCTCGCCCCCCTGCTCAAGCAGGCGCTTGGCAAGGTCCGGGTCCTGCAGGGCCTGGGTGACGGCCGCATTGAGCTTGGCCTGCACGGCCGCGGGCGTACCGGCAGGCGCAAACAGGCCAAACCAGTTGTCCAGGTTGTAGGCGGCCAAGGGCTTGTACTCGGCAATAGCCGGGATGTCCGGGGCAAAGGAAGCGCGTTGGGCCGAGGTCACGGCCAGCGCCTTGACGCGCCCGCCCTTGATGAAGGGATTGGCCCCGGCCATGCTCACAAAGCTCAGATCCACCGTGCCCGAGACGACATCGACCAGTTGGCCGGAGGCACCCTTGTACGGCACATGGGTCATCTTGATGCCGGCCATCGAGGCAAAGAGCTCGCCATTGAGGTGCTGGGCGTTGCCCACGCCACTGGTCGCATAGGTCAGCTCGCCAGGTTTCTTTTTGGCGTATTCCACCAGTTCGGCAATGTTTTTGACGGGCAGCGCCGGGTTAGCCACCAGCACATTGGGGACTCGTGTGACCAGCGTGATGGGCGCCAAGTCCTTCGCGGGCGAATACTGCATGCGCCCTTTGTAGAGAAAGGGATTGATCGCGGTTTCACCGGCGGAGCCCAGCAAGAGCGTGTGTCCATCCGGGGCGGCCTTGACCACGGCCGCAGCGCCCAGCATGCCGCTGGCGCCGGGCTTGTTGTCCACGAGCACCGACTGCTTGAGCGAGACGCGCAGCTTTTCGGCCAGCAGCCGCGCCATCGCATCGACGCCGCCGCCGGCGGAGAACGGCACGACGATGGTGATGGTCTTGGTCGGGAACTCTTGCGCGGCAACCTGCGTGCTGGTCAGCAGGCCGGCACTGGCCATCAGGCCAGAGAGGACGATAAAACGTCGGGAGGTCAGCATGAAACATTCCTTTGCATAAAGCAAAAATCAAAGCCTAGGGTTTGCACTGAATTGCATTTTATTGCGACATTATGCAAAATGGAACCTATGGAAAACACCTATACGTTCTCAAACGGGATCATTGAAGTCGAAGGACAGGCCTATCAGCTCGTCGATCTGCCGGCGCTGTTCGGCCCCGAGCTCAGTCGCCTGCCGGTGGTGTTGCGCCTGTTGCTGGAAAACGTTGTGCGCTGCATGACAGGCAGTGAGCGCGCGGCGGCAGTGGCAGCGCTCCTGGCCTGGCTCAATGCCGGCTCCAGTGAAGCCGAGATCGCTTTTCAGCCAGGCCGCGTCCTGATGCACGACACCACCAGCACGCCGGCTTTGGTAGACATTGCGGCGATGCGCGATGCCCTGGCCGAGGCCGGCGTGGACCCGATGGTGCTGAACCCGGAACTGCCGGTCGATGTGTCCGTGGATCACTCGCTGGCGGTCGAGGCCTATGGGCAACCGGATGCCGCCACCGTCAACCTTCAGCATGAGATTCGCCGCAACGCCGAGCGGTACCGGTTTTTGCGCTGGGCCTCCAAAGCGCTGCGTGGGGTGCGAATTCATCCGCCTGGCACGGGCATCATGCACACCATCAACCTGGAGCAGCTGGCCACAGTTGTGACCACGCAGGTGCGAGAAGGCCAGGCCTGGCTGGTGCCCGACATGATGATCGGCACCGACAGCCACACGCCCATGGTCAACGGCATCGGCGTGCTGGGCTGGGGTGTGGGCGGGCTGGAAGCACAGACCGTGATGTTCGGCATGCCCACCATGCTGCGCATTCCCGACATCATCGGGGTGCGCCTGAGCGGCGCCTTGCGCCCTGGCGTGCTGGCCACCGACT
Organism: Polaromonas sp.; assembly: GCA_028292745.1. Classification (GTDB taxonomy): domain Bacteria; phylum Pseudomonadota; class Gammaproteobacteria; order Burkholderiales; family Burkholderiaceae_C; genus Polaromonas. Next base: position 4,024 of record JAQGLT010000108.1, read on the forward strand.
TGGCCCTCACGGCAACCCAGCGGCTGCGCGCCATGGGCATCTCCGGCGAGTTTGTCGAATACTTCGGCCCCGGGGTTGCAACCCTGACTGCCGGCGAGCGTTCGGTGGTGGCCAACATGGCGCCCGAATACGGCGCGACCACGGGATTCTTTCCGGTGGACCAGAACACCCTGGATTATTTGCGCGGCACCGGGCGCAGCGAAGCGCACATTGCGCTGGTCGAGGCGTACTGCAAGCGCGTCGGCATCTGGTTCGACCCGCAGGCCGAGCCGCGCTACACGCGCATCCTCGACATCGACATGAACGCCATCGGCATGCACATTGCCGGTCCGCGACGGCCGCAGGACCTGATGAACTTCGGGGACAGCGCGAAAGCGCTGGCCGCCGTCAACTTCACCGCGACGGCCGATGGCCTGCTTCCCAAGCATGCCGTCGCGCTGGCGGCCATCACCAGCTGCACCAACACCAGCGATCCGCAGCTGCTGATTGCCGCCGGGCTGGTCGCGCGCAAGGCGCGGGCGCTGGGCCTGAAGGTGCCGTACTGGGTCAAGACGTCCCTGGGTCCGGGTTCACCGGCAGCGGCTTCTTACCTGCAACGTGCAGGCCTGATCGATGACCTTGACGCCGTGGGCTTTGGCATCGTGGGTTACGGCTGCACGACTTGCATTGGCAATTCGGGTCCGCTCACGGCGCCAATCCGACAGGCGCAGGCGGCCGGGCAAAGCCAGGCGGTGGCCATCTTGTCGGGCAACCGCAACTTTCCCGGCCGGGTGCATCCAGACATTGAACTGAGCTTCATCATGTCTCCGCCGCTGGTCATTGCCTTCGGCCTGGCCGGAGACGCGTCACGCAACCTGCAGGACGAGCCGGTGCAGGTGACGCCGGACGGGCGCAGCGTCTTTCTCAAGGACCTGTGGCCCACCCGCGAAGAGATCGCGGAGCACCTGGCGCTGGGCGCAGACCCTGCGGACTACAAGCGAGACTTTGCCATTGCCAGCCAGAACCCGCAGTGGTTCGCCTTGAAGGCGCCGGATACGCCGCTGTTCCCATGGGAGGCGGCCTCCACGGCGCTGCGCAGGCCTCCGTTTGCCGCAGTGACCGAAGGCAGCCTGCTGGGAAGCTACGTGGCTTACCCACTGATGGTGGTGGGCGACGACATCACCACCGACCACATTTCGCCTGCCAGCGCCATTCCACCCGACAGTCTGGTGGCCGACTTTCTGGTCGAGCGCGGTGATGACCGCCAGGACCTCAATGTGTTTGCCTCACGCCGGGGCAACTGGGAAGTGATGGTGCGGGCCGCCTTTCACAGCAAGACCCTGGTGAACCTTTTGAAGCCCGGCATGCCGGTGGCGCACACGCTGCATGTCCCGAGCGGCGAAGTCCGACCCATCTGGGAAGTCGCCCGGCGCTACCGCGATGCCGGCCAATCGGTGGTCCTGGTGGCGGGCGAACGCTACGGCACCGGTTCGTCGCGCGACTGGGCGGCAAAGGGCCAGCGCCTGCTCGGTATCCGGGCCGTGCTGGCGGTGAGTTTTGAGCGCATCCACCGCTCCAACCTGATCGGCATGGGCATCTTGCCGCTGAGGTTGCCCCCCGGCATCGATCCGCAGTCGCTGCACTTGCAGCCAGGCGACCGGATCGAGATCCAGGCCGATGCGCAGCAGCTGGCGCCTCGCTGCCGCGTTCCGGTCTCTCTTCTCAGGGCCAACGGCCAGAGCCAGGCATTCGAGGCGGTGGCGGCGGTTGAAACCCAGCTTGATGTGCAATTGCTGCAACATGGCGGCGTGATCCCCTTGATCCTGCACCAGACAATTGCCACGCAACGCAATGCCGCCTCAGTGACAGCCACAGGCAGGGCGTAAGGCAAAATTGGATGCCCATGAAGCCTGAAAAATCTATTCCTTCCCAGATTGTCGAACTGATCAAGACACAGGGATTGCCGCCGGGGAGCCATCTTCCCGCCCAGATGCTGGCCGACCGGCTGCGCGTGTCCCGCTCGCCCGTGAATGAAGCGATGGCATTGCTGTTGCAAAAAGGGGTGCTCAAGCGAGAACCCAATCGGGGTTACTTTGTCACCGAGCTGATCAACCAGCCGCTGTCAACGCTGGTCGAGCAACTCGGCCTGGGGGAGTCGGACGCCGTCACCAGCGCCTACTTCCACCTGGCCGACGACCGGCTGCGGGGCCTGCTTCCCGACGGTTTCTCGGAAGCCATGATCAAGACGCGCTACAGCTTGACGCTGGCCCAACTCAACGCCGTGCTGGGCCGCATTGCGCAGGAGGGCTGGGCCGAGAAGAAGCCAGGCTATGGCTGGGTGTTTTCCTCGATGCTGACCACGCCGGACACTTTGCTGCAGTCTTACCGCCTGCGACTGGCACTGGAGCCCGCGGCACTGCTGGAGCCCGGCTACCGGCTCGACCCGCAGGTGCTGGCGCGCTGCCGCGCCGCCGAGATCCATTTGCTGAGCGGGGGCATCGACACCGACACGGCAGACCAGCTCCATGATCGCGGCGTGCGGTTCCATGAGTCGCTGGTGGAAGCCTCTGGAAATTCATTTTTTATCGATGCCATCCGGCGCGTCAACCGGGTGCGCCGCCTGCTGTCCTACCGGTCCATGAAAGATCGATCGCGCTACAAGGAGCACTGCGAGCAGCACCTTCATGTGCTGGACCTCCTGGAGCACGAGCGCAACGAGGAAGCCTCGCAGGCCATGCACGAGCACCTGGACAGCACGCTGCGCAACCTGTCGGCCATCAGCGGCATCCTCAAGGCGTGAGCCACTTTCTTGCTGCGCCGCCATCACACAACCCCTCTGCACCATAAAAACAGGAAGACTCCTTCATGACCGTCAATCAAAGCCTCGTTGCCGCCTTTGCGCCGACCGGCAAGCTGCGCGCCTCCATCAACCTGGGCAATCCCATTCTCGCCAACCGCGACCCGGCCACGGGCGAGCCCGTCGGCGTCTCCGTCGATCTGGCGCGCGGCCTGGCCGAGCGGCTGGGCGTCGACTTGGCCCTGGTGGTGTTTGACGCGGCCGGCAAGTCGGTCGCGGCCGTCACCGCCGAGCAGGCCGACATCGGTTTTTTTGCGATTGATCCGCTGCGCGGAGAAGGCATTGCGTTCACGGCCGCTTATGTGCTGATCGAAGGGGCCTACCTGGTGCGGGTGGATTCGCCACTGCAGTCCAACGAGGAAGTGGACCAGGCCGGCCACCGCGTCGTTGTAGGCAAGGGAAGTGCCTATGACCTGTATCTCACGCGCGAGCTCAAACAGGCGCAAATCCTTCGTTCGCCGACGTCGCCCACAGTCGTCGATACCTTCGTGGAAACGGGCGCGGAAGTGGCTGCGGGCGTGAAACAGCAACTCCAAGCCGATGCCGCCCGCATGCCAGGCCTGCGCCTGCTGCCAGGCCGCTTCATGGTAATTCAGCAGGCCATGGGCACGCCGCGCAGCCGGGGCGAGGCAGCGAATGTGTTTCTTCGCCAGTACGTCGAGGAGATGAAGGCCAGCGGCTTTGTTGCCCAGGCGCTGGCCCGCCACGGCATTGAGGGTGCCTCGGTCGCCCCAGCTGCAGGAGTTTGAAGGCCATGTACGCCTATGTCGGTTCGCGTACTTCCCGTGAGCGCAATGCCCGGGGGGATGGCATCAGTGTGTTCAAGATGGACCCTGCCAGCGGCAGCCTGGCCTTGGAGCAGGTGGTCGGCGACCTCGTGAATCCGTCATTTCTGGCGCTCAACCGCCAGGGGGACGTTCTGTACACCGTGCATGGCGACCAGCACGACGTCAGCGCCTTTCGCGTCCATCCCGAAGACGGCACCCTGCAGTTCCTGCAGCGCCAGCCGTGCGGCGGCAAAAACCCGGTGCACCTGGCGCTCGATCCCACGGGGCAATTTCTGGTGGTGTCCAATCATTTGAGCAGCAACCTAGCCGTGCTGCCGGTGCTGCCGGGCGGAAAACTGGGCGCCGTCTGCCAGACCGTGGCGCTGACGGGCACGCCGGGACCCCACCGAATCGAGCAGCCGTTTGCCAAGCCCCACTTCAACCCGTTCGACCCGAGCGGTCAGTTTGTCGTGGTGCCCGACAAAGGCCTGGACCGCGTGTTCACGTTCCGCTTCGCAGGCGGGCGCTTGACGCCAGCGGCCGTGCCGTCGGTCGCCACCCGCGAGGCCGCCGGCCCGCGGCACATTGCGTTTCATCCAGTCCAGCCCTTGGCCTACGTCGTCAATGAGCTGGACTCGACTGTGACTGCTTACCGTTTCAGTGCCGAGACGGGTGAGCTGGAGCCACAGCAGATTCTGTCAGCCTTGCCCGGGCATTACACCGGCAACAGCCGCGCATCGGAAATTGCGGTTTCGGGAGATGGCCGGACCTTGTATGCCTCCAACCGGGGGGACGACAGCATCGCCGTGTTCAGCATCGGTGTCGAAGATGGGTTGCTGCGGTTTGTGGAAGCCGTGGCGTCACTGGGACGGACCCCCCGGTTTTTTGCGCTGGCGCCCGATGGACGGTTTTTGTTCGCGCTCAACGAGGACAGCGACAGCATTTCTTCCTTTGCGGTCGACTCCGCCACCGGGCGCCTGGCTGCCACCGGCATGCACTGGCCCTGCGGCAGCCCGGTCTGCATGGTTTTTTCCGTTTCGACATAAGCCGCTGGAATTTGCCTGTGCGGTTGCCTGCGGTACACCCACGGCATACTGTCCGCTGACGCTGAGCCCGCCCCCGGCTTCAGATGCCTCCGAGTTTGAAACTGATTATCTTTATTAAAAGGCCTTGTGATGGAACAGCGCATGGAGCTACCGGCTCATCAACTCACCATGACCGTCCTGATGACGCCAGACATGGCGAACTTTGCCGGCAACGTGCATGGCGGCACGATTTTGAAGTTCCTTGATCAGGTGGCCTATGCCTGCGCGAGCCGCTACGCGGGCCGTTATGTGGTGACCCTGTCGGTTGATCAGGTCATGTTCCGCCAGCCCATTTACGTTGGGGAACTGGTCACTTTCCTGGCCGCGGTGAACCACACGGGAACCTCCTCGATGGAAGTGGGCATCAAGGTGCTGGCTGAAAATATCCGCACCCAGGCGCTGCGGCATGCCAACAGCTGCTTCTTCACCATGGTGGCGGTCGACGACGAGCGCAAGCCGGTTGCCGTGCCGCCCCTGCGCCCGTTCACGCCGGACGCGCAACGCCGCCACGCCTGTGCCGAGATGCGAAAACAGTTGCGGCGGGAGTTCGGAAAGCGTTTCGAGGCCCTCCGGGGCACGGCGCCGTAATTCCTTTTCCCCTGTCGCGCGCCCTGGCGTTGCCCAGCAAATCGATTTCAGCATCAAATAGGCCTCAGGCGCAGGCAGCTGCTGCACAAACAGCTATAAATTCAATAGCAATTGGTTCCTGGCGCCCTGCGGCTTCAGGCCGCTTCTCTGGCTTTGCGCGCCTGCACGCCGCTCATCAGCCGCAACCCGTTGGCCACCACCAGCAAGCTCGCGCCCATGTCGGCAAACACGGCCATCCACATGGTGGCCGTGCCGAACACGGCCAGCAGCAAAAACACGCTCTTGATGCCCAGGGCCAGGGTGATGTTCTGCCACAGGATGGCGTGGGTGCGCCTAGACAGCAATACCGTTTCGGCCACCCGCTCCAGGTTGTCGTTCATGATGACCACGTCCGCCGCCTCCATCGCGGTGTCGGTGCCGGCTGCGCCCATCGCGAACCCGATGTCGGCCTGCGCCAGGGCCGGCGCATCGTTGATGCCGTCGCCGGTCATGCCCGTGGGGCCGTATTGCAGCTGCATCGCCTTGACCGCCTCTAGCTTGGCCTCGGGCAGCAGATCGCCTCTGGCATCCTCGATGCCGGCGAGTTCGGCGATGGCCTTGGCCGTCGCGGCGTTGTCGCCGGTCAGCATGACCGGGGTGACGCCGAGCGCCTTGAGGTCAACAATCGCCTGCCGGGACGTTTCCTTGATCGTGTCGGCCACAGCGAACAGGCCCAGCACGGCGGTCTCGCTCATGAGCAGGGTTACCGTGTGCCCCCTGTTCTCGTGCTTGGCAAGCTCGGCCTCAAGTTCGGGCGTAGACAATGCTTTTTCGCGCACCAGCCGATGGTTGCCCAGCAAGAAACGGTCGCCGCCGACTGTGCCCGAGGTGCCACGGCCCGGCAGGGCGGTGAAGTCCCGCACATCGCCGGCTTGAACATTCAAGCCGCTGAAGATCGCCATGGAAACCGGATGGTCCGAGCGCGAGGCCAGCGCCGCCGCCACTTGCGAGACCTGGATTTGCGGGGCGCCTGCCCAGGCCTGCCAGCCCACCAGTCTGGGTTTGCCTTCGGTCAGCGTGCCGGTCTTGTCCAGCGCAATCGCTTTGAGCAAACGCGCATTCTCCAGGTAGGTGCCGCCCTTGATCAGGATGCCCCGGCGGGCCGCCGCCGACAGGCCGCTGACCACGGTGACGGGCGTGGAGATCACCAGCGCGCACGGGCAGGCGATCACCAGCAGCACCAAGGCTTTGTAGAGCGCCTCCAGCCAGCTCAAGCTGCTCAAAAGCGGCAGCAGCACGGCCACGGCAACGGCGATTGCAAACACCGCCGGCGTGTAAATCGCAGCAAATCGGTCGACAAAGCGCTGGGTCGGCGCGCGGCTGCCCTGGGCCGCCTCGACCGCGTGAATGATGCGGGCCAGCGTGGTGTCGCTGGCGCCAGCGGTGACGCGCATATCGAGCTCGCCCGTCTGGTTGATGGTGCCGGCGAACAGTGGATCGCCCATTGCCTTGTCGACCGGAATGCTTTCCCCGGTGATGGGCGCCTGGTTCACCGCGCTGCCACCCTTGATCACCACGCCGTCGAGCGGCACGCGCTCGCCCGGCTTGATGCGAACCGTGGCCTGCAGCGCGACCGAGGCCACCGGTGTCTCAACCCAGGAACCATCAGCCGCCAGCATCAAGGCTTGCTCTGGCGCCATGTCCAGCAAGCCCTTGATGGCATTGCGGGCCCGGTCCACCGCCTTGGCCTCGATCAGCTCGGCAATCGCGTACAGCGCCATCACCATGGCGGCCTCGGGCCACTGGCCGATCAGGAAGGCGCCGGTCACGGCCACCGACATCAGCGCATTGATGCCCAGCTTGCCGCGCAGCAATGCGGACATGCCCTTTTTATAGGTGTCCAGTCCCGCCAGGGCGATGGCCAGGCCGGCCAGCGCCATGCCGCTCATTTTCCAGGCAGTGGTGTCGGGCGCGGCATAGGACAGCACCTCGGCACCGATGGCCAGCACCAGCGCCAGGACCAGGCGCCCCACGCCGCCGGGAAATCCATGGTCATGGTCATGGGCTGCATGGACGCCATTTGCTGCCGGCTCCGCAGCCTCCGGTGTCGCTGCCGGCAGGGGCCGGGGGTCAAACCCAGCCTTGCGAATGGCATCCAGGGCCATGGGGTAGGCGTCCTGCGACGCATCGATGCGCAGCGTGCGTGCGCCGAGCTGAAAGCCCAGCGAACGGATGCCGGCGACCGGCTCCAGCGCCCGGCGGATTTCCGACTCCTCCATAGAGCAATCCATCGTCGCAATGCGAAAGAACCGCCCTCCCCCTACCGCCCTGGACAGTGGCACGGCAGCAGCTGGGGCGCAGCAGTCGTCGGCCTGGGCCGATGCTGGAGCCGCGGCCTCTGGCTTTGCGGCGATGTTTGGGCGGATGCTGCTCGGCGCAGCGCAGGATGCACCCACGCTGCAGCAGCCATCAGTCGGGGTGGGGAGCAGGTTTTCAGAGTTCATGTCTTAATTTGAAACCCTGTAGCGACCTTAATGTCAAGGAAATTCTCCATTTGCCGCTTGCGCTTGCGCTTCGAGCGGCACTGCAACGACGAAAGAGACCTCCATGAAGATTGGTGAACTGGCCAGGCTGGCCCAAACGCAGAACGAGACGATCCGGTATTACGAGCGAGCGGGCCTCTTGCCCGAGGCCAGCCGGAGCGAGGCGAACTATCGTATTTATGAGCAAAGCCACGTGCAGAGGCTGGCATTTATTCGCCATTGCCGCTCACTGGACATGACGTTGGGCGAGATCAGGACCTTGCTCCATTTCAAGGATGCGCCCGAGGAAAACTGCGCTGAAGTCAATGCGCTTCTTGACGAACACATCGGTCACGTGGCCACGCGGATCGCTGGGCTGCGCGCGCTGCAGAAAGAACTCAAGTCGCTGCGCCTCAAATGCCGCTCAGGCGATGCGGCGGCCAACTGCGGCATTCTCTCCAGCCTGGAAAAGGCAGCGCGAGCGCCAAGGCCTCCCCACGCGGCGCCAAGCCACGCGGGCCATGTTGGGGGAACCCATCCTCAACCGGGCGCGTCCTTGCCGAGTTCGGGCGCGGCGTGACACGGCATGAGATGAATAGGCGCCTGAAGCGGTTGCACCCTGGCTGGCAACAGCGAAGACGGGCAGCCTTGTTGCTCCTGAATTAATAGCTGCTTGCGCAGTCGCTACCTGCGCTGAAGCCCGTTTTGATCAATAACTGCGCCATTTTCCTGGCTTTCCCCAGTATTTTTCCTTCCCCGCTGGGGGAAGGTTGGGATGGGGGCCAGCGGGGCTCAAACGCTGCAGAAACAAGGCCGCAGAAACAAACGTCGTCTAGCGGCCCAGCTGCCGCTCCAGCTGATCGAGCACCTGGTAGCAGGCAAGCACCTGGGCCACGCTCGAATTGGGCTCCCGCCCTTCGCGGATGGCGGCGAAGAATTCCCGGTCCTGCAGTTCAATCCCGTTCATGCTGACATCCACCTGGCTGACGTCGATCTTTTCTTCCTTGCCGGTGAACAGATCGTCGTAGCGGGCAAGGTAGGTGGCGGTGTCGCCGATGTAGCGGAAGTAGGTGCCCAGCGGCCCATCGTTGTTGAAACTCAGGCTCAGCGTGCAGATCGCGCCATTGGCGGCCTTGAGCTGGATCGACATGTCCATGGCAATGCCCAGCACCGGGTGAATCGGTCCCTGGATGGCATGGGCCTGCACGATGGGGCTGCCGGCCTGGTAGGCAAACAGGTCCACCGTATGGGCGGCGTGGTGCCACAGCAGGTGGTCGGTCCACGACCGGGCCTGGCCCAGCGCATTGGTGTTGGTGCGGCGGAAAAAGTAGGTTTGCACATCCATCTGCTGAATGTTGAACCGGCCCGCCTCGATTTCCTTGTGCACATACTGGTGGCTGGGATTGAAGCGCCGGGTGTGTCCGCACATGGCGACCAGCTTGGTGCTGGCGGCAAGCGCCACCACGTCCTCGGCCCCCCGGAGGCTGTCGGCCAGCGGGATTTCGACTTGCACGTGCTTGCCGGCTTTCAGGCAGGCCAGCGTCTGCTCGGCATGCATCTGGGTCGGCGTGCAGAGGATGACCGCATCGACTTCGGGCAGCGCCAGGCTGTCGGCCAGATCGGTGCTCACATGGCCGATGCCGTATTTCTGGGCGACTTCCCGGGTTTTTCCCAGGTCGCGGCTGATCAAGGACACCACCTCGACGCCGTCGATGTTCCTGATGCCGTCCAGGTGCTTGATGCCGAAGGCGCCAGCGCCGGCGAGGGCGACTTTGATGGTTTTTTCATTCATTTAGGTGTTCTCCAGAATCAAGTGGCCAACGGCCGTGTTGGATGCGGGCACATGGTAGAAGCGCTGGGCGACTCGGGGCTTTTCGCCGCCGTTGACATCGGCCATCGCGCCCCGCGCAATCAGCCACATCACCAGCTCGATGCCTTCGGAGCCGGCTTCGCGCACATAGTCGATGTGCGGCACGTTGGCCTGCCCCTCGGGGTCGGCAATCAGGCGGTCCAGGAAGGCATTGTCGAATTCCTTGTTGATCAGCCCGGCGCGCGGCCCCTGCAACTGGTGGCTCATGCCGCCCGTGCCCCAGATCTGGACATTGAGGGGCTCGTCGTACGACGCGATGGCCCTGGCGATGGCCTTGCCCAGGTTGAAGCAGCGCTTGCCCGACGGGACCGGATACTGCACGACGTTGACGGCGAACGGAATCACCGGGCAGGGCCAGCGGAAATCATCTGGCGGCGGCTGGCCGAACATCAGCGACAGCGGCACCGTCAGGCCGTGGTCGACATCCATCTTGTTGACGATGGTGAGGTCGAAATCGTCCTGGATGACCGACTGCGCAATGTGCGCGGCCAGTTCGGGGTGGCCGATCACGGTGGGCACCGGGCGCGGCCCCCAGCCCTCGTCGGCCGGCGCGTACGTGGCAGCGGTGCCGATGGCGAAGGTCGGGATCATGTCCAGGCTGAAGGCAGTGGCATGGTCGTTGTAGACCAGAAAGACAACATCGGGCGGGTTGTCCTTGATCCACTGCTTGGCGAACTCATAGCCCTGGAATACCGGCTGCCAGTAGGGCTCGGTGCTTTTGCCCAGGTCGAGCGCGGCGCCGATGGCCGGCACATGGGAGGTGTAGACGGATGCGGTGATCTTGGCCATGGTCATTTGCCTTCTTTCTTGCCTGCATTGCCTTGGGGCTGCCGGTTCGCCTGCGCATCGCCGCTCTCCCCGACCACGCGGTTGCCTTCGGCCGAGCGGCCGCCGCCCATCATCATGTTGCGGTATTCCTCTTCGCTCATGCCGGTCATGCTGCCGGCCATTTGCTGAAAGCTCCTGCCGTCGGTGGCGCCGATCTTGGCCAGGAAGTAGATGTTGCCGCCCAGCGCGATGCACCGGTTCAAGTCCCTGGCCAGCACGGCCTGCTTTTGGTCTTCGGTCATCTGCCACTCATCCAGGTAGGCCCGCTCGTCGGCCTTGAAGCGCTCGCGGTTTTCAGCCTTCATCAGCGACATGCAGAACTGGTTCAGGTGATAGCCCTTGCGGGACTGGTCGGCATCAAAAATCGTGGTGCCGGGAACGTCGAGGTAGTTTTTTAGTAGGGACATGGTTCAGTCTCCTTGAAGATTAAATCGCCGCCGGGCAGCCCCAACGCCATTCAAGCCTCCTCGGGGGGCAACGAAGCAGGCGAAGCGACAAACATGGGAGGGGTAGAAATGGCTGAACCGGTCCCCTATCAGCCAGGGCCGCGGATCTGGCTTTGCCAGTCCGCAGGCGCAGCGGCCCCCTCGGGGGGCAGCGCAGTACGCGAAGCGACAAGCGTGGGGGCTCATTCTTCAGGCCAGTACAGGCGCATCGGGTTATCGACCAGCAGCTTGCGCTGCAGCTCGGGCGTGGTGGCGATGCGCGGAATGAAATCGACCAGCAGGCCATCATCGGGCATGTGGTCCTTCAGGTTGGGATGCGGCCAGTCGGTGCCCCACAGCACGCGGTCGGAAAACTCGTCAACAATGCGCCTGGCGAACGGGATCACATCGCGGTAGGCATGCTGCTCGCCGTTCAGGGCCTTGGGGCCGGTGTTGGACAGCCTTTCGGGACAGCTCACCTTGCTCCAGACATTCGGATGCTCGCGCATGAATTTCACGAACAGGCCGAACTCCGGGCCGGTGACCGGCTTGCTCACATCCGGGCGGCCCATGTGGTCCACCACCACATCGGTCGGCAGCGCGGTAAAAAAGTCCCACAGCTCGGGCAGGTCAACCGCTTCGAAATAAATGACCACATGCCAGCCCAGCGGCTTGATGCGGTTGGCAATCTCGATCAGCTCGTTCTTGGGCGTGAAATCGACCAGGCGCTTGACGAAATTGAACCGCACGCCGCGCACGCCCGCCGCATGCATGGCCTGCAGCTCCTCGTCGGTCACGCTGCGCTTGACGGTGGCGACGCCGCGCGCCCTGCCGCGCGAGTTGACCAGCGCATCGACCATGGCGCGGTTGTCGGCGCCGTGGCAGGTCGCCTGCACGACGACGTTGCGGGCAAAGCCCAGGTGGTCGCGCAGCGCGTAGAGCTGGGCCTTGGAGGCATCGCATGGGGTGTACTTGCGCTCGGGCGCATAGGGAAACTCGGCGCCCGGCCCGAAGACGTGGCAATGCGCGTCCACGCTGCCGGCGGGAACCTTGAAGCGCGGCTGGCTCGGATTGGCGTACCAGTCGAGCCAGCCGGGGGTTTTGGTGAAGTCACCAGTGGTGGATTTGGACATACGGGGCTTTCAATCGATGTACCTGAGGCCTGCTTTTTCGAGCGGTTCACGCATCTTGTACATGTCCAGGCCCAGCACGCCGGCGGCGAACTTCTCGCGTTTTTCGCCTTCGAAGCTTTCGCGTTTCTCGGCCGCATCGGCCACTGCCTGCGCCATGGCCGCAGGCACGACCACGACGCCGTCGGTGTCGGCGATCACCACATCGCCGGGGTTGACGAGCGCACCGGCGCATACCACGGGAATGTTGACCGAACCCAGCGTTGCCTTGATGGTGCCCTTGGCATGTATGTCGCGGCTGAACACGGCAAAGCCCATTTTCTCAAGCTCGTCCACATCGCGAACGCCGCCGTCGATGATCAGGCCCTGGGCGCCCCGCGCCTGGAAGGAGGTGGCCAGCAGGTCACCAAAGAACCCGTCGGCGTTGTCGGTGGTGCAGGCGGCCACCGCCACGTCGCCCGGCTGCAATTGCTCGGCGGCCACATGCATCATCCAGTTGTCGCCTGGCATCAGCAGGATGGTCACCGCCGGTCCGCACATGCGGGCGCCCTTGTAGATGGGGCGCATATAGGGCTTCATCAGCCCCACGCGGCCCATGGCCTCGTGCACCGTCGCCACGCCGAAGCGCGCCAGTTTTTCGACAGCGGCCTTGTCGGCGCGCACGATGTTGCGCTTGACAACGCCCAGTTGGTTCATGCTCATGACTTGTTTCTCCTGATGTCTTGATGTCGTTGATTTATTGAACAGCGGCTTCCCTGGCCTTGAGCGCGGCGTCCAGGCGCGGAAAGACGCGCCGGGCATTGCCCTCGTAGATCTGGAAGCGGTCCTCGTCGCTCAAGATCTTCGATGCCTCGATGTAACGCTTGGTGTCGTCGTAGTAATGGCCGGTCTGCGGGTCGATGCCACGCACCGCGCCGATCATTTCAGAGGCGAACAGCACGTTTTTCACCGGGATGACCGTGTTGAGCAAGTCAATGCCCGGCTGGTGGTAGACACAGGTGTCGAAGTAGATGTTGTTCAGCAGGTGCTCTTCGAGCAGCGGCTTTTTCAGCTCCTGCGCCAGCCCCCGGAAGCGTCCCCAGTGGTAGGGCACCGCGCCGCCGCCGTGGGGAATCAAAAATTTCAGCGTCGGGAAGTCCTTGAACAGCTCGCTGGTCAGGCACTGCATGAAAGCGGTGGTGTCGGCGTTCAGGTAGTGCGCGCCGGTGGTGTGAAAGCATGGGTTGCAGCTCGTGCTCACATGGATCATGGCCGGAATGTCGTATTCCACCATCTTTTCATAGATCGGATACCAGTGGCGGTCGGACAGCGGTGGGCTGGTCCAGTGCCCGCCCGACGGATCGGGGTTCAGGTTGATGCCGACATTGCCGTATTCCCTGACGCACTTTTCCAGCTCGGGAATGCAGGTGGCCGGGTCCACGCCGGGCGACTGCGGCAGCATGGCCGCGCCGATGAAATTGTCGGGAAACAACTCGCTCACGCGGTAGCAAAGCTCGTTGCAGATCGACGCCCAAGTGGCCGATACGTTGAAGTCGCCGATATGGTGCGCCATGAAGCTGGCGCGCGGGCTGAAGATTGTCAGGTCCGAGCCGCGCTCCTTCATCAGGCGCAACTGGTTGGTCTCGATGGACTCGCGCAGTTCGTCGTCGCTGATCTTCAGGTCGCTAACCTTGGGCATGACGGCCGGGTCCTTGATGCCCGCAATTTGCTGGTTGCGCCAGTTTTCCAGCGCCTTGGGCGCGGTGGTGTAGTGGCCGTGGCAGTCGATGATCATGCTGTCTCCTGGTTTTAAGAAGCTAAAAATTCTGGAAGCGCAAAAAGGACGCAATGGCCCGGCGCTTCGCCTTTGCTTGGGTGGTCATGCATTCGGCATGAAAAGGCACGCCGGCCCAGTCCGTCAGGCGGGCTCCATGCCCTGGCGACGCTTGGCATCGCTCGCCTCGGGCGAGTTCATGTCTTCCAGCATGGCGCGCACGGTCGAAGCATGGCGCGTGCCGGTGCACACGCCGGCGGAAAAGGTGGTCGTGATCTGGATGGCCGGTGGCAACGGGCCCAGCACGGCAATGCCATCGAGGTTGATGAGTTCGCTGAACTGCTGAAAGCCCAGTTCGACCTCTCCGCGCGCCACCAGGCTGCCCACCGGAACACCCGGCGGAGCCTGCACGATGCGGGCCTGGATCTCCTCGGCAATGCCCCAACGCTCGAACAAGCGGGACAGCGCAACGCCGCTGGGCCCGGTCGAATAGCTGATGCTGCGCGCAGCCAGCACAGCCTGGCGCACCGCTTCCTCGGTCGAGATATCGGGTTGGTGCGCACCTGCGCACACCGCCACCGCCACGCCCGAGCGGACCAGGTCCACTTTGGAGCCCGCCTGCACGCAGCCGGCAGCCACCAGCTTGTCGATCGCATCGGACGCCAGGAACACCACGTCAAAAGTCTCACCGGCCTGCACGCGCCGGGCCGCATCGACCCCGCCCACCGATTCGAGTGTCACGCGGCAGTCTGAGCGGCGCTCGAACGCCTCCACCAACTCAGTGAGCACCTGGCGCATGGCCATGGAGGAAATGCCTTTGATTTCGGTCGTCATGACAGACAAGATAAGGAATTTTTTAGCATTGTGCAATTGTCAGCACAAGGCATCGCTTGCAGAACGGGAGGCAGGTACTAGCTGATATAACATATTGGCATTGTTCATTATCAGTTATGCAGATTAAATCTTGGCATGGACCTCAAGCAACTCGAATACTTCGTCCGCGTTGCTGAACTCGGAAGCTTCACCCGCGCCTCCATCGCACTGGACGTAGCCCAGCCCGCGCTGAGCCGGCAGGTGCGGCTGCTGGAAGTGGAGCTGCGCCAGAGCCTCCTGGTGCGCAATGGACGCGGGGCCACGCCCACGGAGGCGGGCAAGCTGCTCCTCGCGCATGGCCGTGGCATCCTGCATCAGGTGGAGCGCGCGCGTGAAGAACTGGGCCGGGTACGTGGCTCGCTCGCCGGTCGCGTCGCCATCGGCCTGCCGCCCACGCTGGCGCGGGTGCTGACGGTACCGCTGACACGCGCTTTCCGCAAGCAACTACCCGAGGCGCAGCTGTCAATCAGTGAAGGCCTGTCGGTGGTGATGCGGGAATGGCTGCTCAACGGGCGGCTCGACATCGCGGTGCTCTACAACGCCCAGCCCGCCGCCGGCATCGAAATGGCGGCGCTGCTCGATGAAGACCTGCTGCTGGTGCAGGCGCGCCCGCCCGGCTTGAGCGAAGACCCGCCGCCGGCGGCCATCCGGCTCAGCGAGGTGGCCAGGCTGCCGCTGGTGATTCCCAGCCGGCCCAACGCAATCCGCATGCATGTGGAAGCGCAGATGGCGGGCATCGGTTGCCGGCCGGTGATTGCGCTCGAAATCGACGGCGTGGCCGCGATTCTTGACCTAGTGGCCGACGGCGCCGGTTGCGCCCTGCTGTCGCGCAATGCCGTGGCCAGCTCCATCAGGCCGTCGGCCTTTACCATGCGTACGATTTGCGAACCGGCGCTGCGCACCCGCCTGTCGCTGGTCACCAGTTCACTGCGGCCCGCCACGCTGACCCAGAAAACCACCTTGGCGCTGATCCGCAGCATCGCCAAGGGCCAACTCGAAAAACCATAAGGAAATTACTATGAAAAAGATAGCTACCCGCGCACACAGCGTATGCGCAACAATCGCTTTTGGCACTTTTTTCGCTTTATGGAGCAGCAGCGTGCAGGCCCAGCCAGCCGCCTACCCGACCAAGCCGATCCGGCTGGTAGTGCCGTTCACCCCCGGCGGCAGCACCGACATCCTGGCACGCGCCATCGGGCAGGAATTGACCAAGGCCTGGGGCCAGAGCGTGGTGGTGGACAACGTGCCGGGCGCCGGCGGCGCCATCGGTGCCGAGAAGGTGGCCAAGGCGCCGGCCGACGGCTACACGCTGCTGATGGGCCATATCGGCACGCTGGCGGTCAACCCGAGCCTGTATCCCAAGCTGCCCTACAACCCGGTCAAGGATTTCGCGCCGGTGGCCTGGGTGGCCCGCGTGCCGAACGTGCTGGTGGTCCACCCTTCTGTGCAGGCCAGGACCTTGAAGGAGTTTGTCACCCTGGCCAAGGCAAAGCCGGGCCAGCTGAACTACGGCTCGGGCGGCAACGGCAGCGCGGCCAACCTGGCGACCGAATACTTCAAGCTGCAGACCGGCACCTCAATGCTGCACATCCCTTACCGGGGCACCGCGCCCGCCGTGACCGACCTGATGGGCGGGCAGATCCAGGTGCTGTTCACCGGCGCGCCGGCCGTGATGGCCCAGCTCAAAAACGGCCAGCTGCGGGCGCTGGCGGTGTCCAGCCCGCAGCGGCTGGGCGCCCTGCCCGACCTGCCCACCGTGGCCGAGAGCGGCTACCCGGGTTTCGAGGCGGACCAGTGGTACGGCGTGGTGGCGCCCGCCGGCACCCCGCAGGGCATCATCGAGCGGCTCAACCGGCAGATCAACGAAGCGCTCAAGTCGCCGGAACTCGCCAAACGCCTGGACGCCGAGGGCGCCGTGGCCATGCCCGGCACGCCCGAGGTATTCGGCCGGCTGATCGTGACGGAAATCGCGCGCTGGAAGCCGGTGATCGGCTCCGGCCGAGTGAAGGCCGACTGAAGGCATTGCTGCTGGCTTGGGCTTGCCCGCTACCAAAATAATAGCCGCTTGCGCAGGAAGCGCCTGCCCAAAAGACTTTTTTAATGCATAAATCTGTAGTAGCGCCTGATTTTTCAGTTTTTTTCTTTCTTCTTCCAACCCTGCAAGAAAGACAAATGGGCATCGAGGTTTGTATATTTTTTTAATCAAAAATGGCTGCAGCGCACACGCTGTTGGCGCAAGCAGCTATTCATTCAGTAACAGGCAGCCTGCGGTACCAGGGCTACTGCCTGCCAGAGCAATGCCCCTCTAGTGCGCCCATCCCGGCATCTGGCGAAGCCCCCAGAGCAGCAAGCTGATGGTGAAAAAAGACGCCACCGTGCAGCCCAGCAGGCTGGCCGCCGCCAGGCCCTCCAGGCCATGCTTTTGCGCCAGCAGGGTGTAGATGCCCATCATCGGCATGGCCGCCATCAGCACCGCGCCAATGCGCATCGCCGGCGGCATGGCGACCAGCCCTGCCGCCTCAAACAGCAGCAGCACGGCCAGCACCGCCAACGGATGCAGCAGCAGCTTGCCCGCCACGATCCGCATGACCGGGCGGCGCAGGCCCTGGATTTTCAAGCCCACCAGCGCGCCGCCAATCACGAACAGCGACAGCGCGCCGCTGGCCTGCGCGAACAGCGTCATCGTGCGCGCCAGCGCCGACGGCAGCGTCCAGCCCATCAGGGAGACGGTGAAGCCCGCCAGCAGCCCCAGCACGATGGGGTTGCGCAGCAGGCTGGCCAGGCTCTGGCGCAGCACCCGGTGCCAGGCGCTGGCGCGGCCCTGCCCGCTTTCGGCCAGCGCCAGCAGCAGCGGAACCATCAGGAGGTTCTCGACGATCATGTTCAGGCCGAGGATGACGCCGGCCACCGGCCCGAGCGTCAGCAGCGCAATGGGATAGCCGACAAACCCGCTGTTGGAGCAAGCCATGCCCATGGCGTAGTAGGCGCTGGTGGTGCCGTCCTGGCGGGCCGCCCGGCGCGCCCAGAGCCAGCCCAGTCCGAGCGTGAGCAGCGAGCCCGAGGCATACACCAGCAGGTAGGAGCCGTTCAGGATCTCGCCCAGCGACCGCTGCGCCAGCGAATTGAACAGCAGCGCCGGCAGCGCCAGGTTGATGACGAACTTGCCCAGCACCCGCATGTCGGCAGCGTTGAACAAGCCCTGCCGGGTGGTCAGGAAGCCGAGCAGGATGGTGAGGTAGATCGGCCCGGTGATGGCCAGGATGTCCAGCATCAGCGGCGCCCGGCGGCACGCGGGCAGGCCCGCATCACTTCTTGCGCGCGGCCAGCAGGCTGTCGGCGTAGTCCTGCCAGCGCGCGCCCTTGCCCACATCGGCAAACACGCCGGCCCGTGCCTGGTCGGCCACCCACTGCTGCTTGGCGGCGATGGCGCCGGCCATCAGCGGCTCGAAACCGGCTTCGCGCACGGTGTTGGCCGACTCGCGCATTTCCTCGGCCCTGCGCTGGCCGTGCTGCACCACCCGGCTGAAGAAGTAGGCACCCTGCTCGCTCCAGTCGATGCTGGGAAAGGTTTCCTGCAGCGTCGGCAGGACCTGGTCTTCCACCCCGTAGGCGCGGGCGGTGGTGTAGCTCTCCACCACCAGCGCCTCCAGGCCCTTGATCATGATGCTGCGGCACATCTTGATGGCGCTGGCCACGCCCAGCTGCCGGCTCACGGCGGTGGCATCCATGTCCCAGCCGGTCAGCAATGCCGCCAGCTCTTCAGCCGCCGCGCCGCCCAGCAGCATCGGCACCTTGATGCCATAGGGCGGCACCGAGGTCATCACCCCGGCCTCGACATACCGGCCGCCTGCGGCATCGATCAAAGCGGCGCACTGCTGCTTGGTCCCGGGCGAAGCGGAATTCAGATCGAGGTAGACGGTGCCCGGCTGCAGGAACGGCGCCGCTTCCTGCGCCACAGCCAGCGTGTTGGAGGCAGTCACGGCCGAGATGATCAGGTTGCTGGCCTGGCACAAAGCCCGCGCAGACGACTGCGCCGCCACGCCGGCCCGCGCCGCATGGTCCAGCTCAGCTGCCTGCATGCCCGCGTCCGACAGCTTCACGTCCCATGCCACCACCGAAGTGACGCCGGGTTTGCCTGCCAGGCCGGCACTGAAAATCTTGCCGACTTCGCCATAACCGATAAGGCCAATCTGGTGGCCGGTGTGCTGTGTGTTCATGACTTCAACCTGTAAAAAATAAGGATGCAAGGGTAAGGACTTACTGGCGTGCGATGCCGGCGCGCGCAATTACCTCGCTCCAGCGTTTCATATCGTTGGTCAGCAGCGCCGCGGCCTGCTCGGGCGTGCCGGGATGCGGATCGAGGTTCAAATCCTGCAGCTGTTTTTTGACCATGGGGTCGTTGAGCGCCGCCACGATTTCCTGGTTCAGGCGCGCAATGACCGCCCGGGGCGTTCCGGCAGGCACGGCCAGGCCGTTCCAGGATGCCGCCACCAGTCCCGCAACGCCTGCCTCCTTCGCGGTCGGCACGCCGGGAAGCACCCGCGAACGCCTGTCGCCGGTAACGGCCAGGGGATGCAGCGCTTTGGCATTGATCTGGGCCAGCAGCGGGCTCAAAATGTCCAGCCCCACATCGACCTGCTTGCCGCGCAGCGCATTGATCACCGCCGGCGTCCCATTGAAGGGCACGATCTGGGCGTCAAGCCCGGCGGTGGACTTGAACAGTTCAGCCGCAAGGTGCTGGGTGGTGCCAATGGTGGGCGTGCCGATATTGAGCTTGCCAGGGTTGGCCTTGGCCCAGGCCACCACATCGGCCAGGGTTTTGAAACGCCCCCCGGCTGCGGCCACAATCGCCAGGTCAAATGTCGCCAGCGGCGCCACCGCCAGAAAGTCCTTCGCCGTGTCGAAAGGCAGCGACTTGAACAGCGAGGCGCTGACAGCCGTGCCGCTTGAAATCAGCAGCAGTGTGTGGCCATCCGGCGCCGCCTTGGCCACCATGTCGGCGGCAACGACACCCCCGGCACCCGGCTTGTTGTCGATGACCACGGGCTGCCCGAGCGCCTCGCCGATCTTGCGCCCGACGGCTCGGGCCGTGAGGTCGGCAGCGCCGCCCGGTGCATTGGGGACGACGATGCGCAGCGGCCTTGTCGGATAGGCCGTTTGGGCCTGCGCAGTTGTGCCCAGGCGCATGGCTGCAGAAAGCGCGAGGGTGTTCACAATTAAACGGCGGCGTGACAACATGGATGGTTTCCTCATGAGAATGCACGGCACGGCACGCCATGCATCGGCATGCCTGGGTATCGCTTACCCTGGCATCACATGATTGTGCGGGATTTACCGGCTTTGGGCAGTGGCTTGCCCACTCTAACTGCCAGACGGGAAACGCATAACGGCCATCCACCATGCAGATGACCGTCCGTTCCGAACTAACGCACCGGCAAGCCGAGGCACATTGAGCGAGGCCAAAATAAAAAACGCCCGGCGCTGATGAAAGCGCCGGGCGTCAGACTGAAAGCGGCTGGCGGCCGCTGCGTGTCCGCCAAGGCGGGCACGTCAGGGGGTTTTTCAGTTCAGGGCGGACTTCTTGCCGTCTTTGTAGACGTACAGGGTGACGGCAGCATTCTTCAACTCGCCATTGGGCTCGAAAGCGATGGTGGACGTGACGCCCTTGTAGTTGGACTTGATCAGTTCGGCGTTGTATACCTTTGGATCAGTCGAATTAGCGCGCTTCATGGCATCGACCAGCAGGAAGGTGGCGTCATAGGTGTAGGGGCTGTAAATCTGGAACTGGCCGGGGAACTTGGCGTCGTAGCGTTTTTTCCAGGCTTCTCCGCCAGGCATTTTGGCTAGTGATGTTCCGCCTTCAGCGCAGACCACATTGTTTAACGTCTTGGCGCCGCCTGCTAGCTTAGCCACTTCAGCGGTGCAGATGCCATCACCCCCAAAATAATTGACACTGCTCATGCCGAGCTGCTCCATCTGGCGCAACATCGGGCCACCTTGCGCATCCATGCCGCCGAAGAAAACCATGTCGGGTTTCTTGGACTTGACAGCTGTCAGGATGGCCATGAAATCGGTAGCCTTGTCGGTGGTGTACTGCTCATCGACAACCGTTATGCCTTTGGTCATGGCACTCTTCTTGAACGCTTCAGCCACGCCTTGGCCGTAGGCGGTACGGTCGTCGATGATCGCAACTTTTTTCAGTTTCAGCGTATCGGCCGCATAAAAAGCCAAGCGTGGTCCCAGAGCATTGTCATTGGCAATGATGCGGTAGGTGGTTTTGTAGCCAGGTTTTGTTAAGGCTGGATTGGTGGCGGCGCCTGTCACCATGGGAATGCCGCAGTCGCTGTAGACCTTGGAGGCAGGAATGGTGGTGCCGGAATTCAGGTGTCCAACCACGCCGGACACTTTGGAGTCGCACAGTTTTTGTGCGACGGCCGTGCCCTGCTTTGGGTCGGCGGCATCGTCTTCGGCCACCAGTTCGAACTTGACCTTTTTTCCGCCAATCACAATGTTCTGTGAGTTCAGCTCTTCAATGGCCATGCGGGCGCCATTTTCATTGTCTTTGCCGTAGTGCGCCTGCGCGCCGGACATCGGTGCGACATGGCCGATTTTCACGACGGCATCCTGTGCCGAGGCCAGCCCTGCCACCATTGCCAAGGCTGCCACGACTGTCAATTTCAATCTCATCTGCATATATACACTCCGGTTAGGAAATTACCTGTGAAGGTTGAGAACGACTTTTTTTAACTCAACGGGGAAGAACATAACGCAATTTCCAGGCCTGCACCATTAGCAACCGCCCTAATTGGGCTTGCATTGGCGGGATGGCTGGCGCGTAAGTCTTATTGCGAAGTGCGCCTTTGCAGCCGGCCGGGGAAACAGCCCATGGCAGTGGCTACGCGCGCGGCGGCAATGGCGCAGCTTCCGCCTCGAAGGCCTGGCTGACCGATTCGCGCACCACGAGTTCAATCTCCTCGCGGACCCTGGACATCAGGGTGTCGGTCTGCTCTTGGATCAACTGGGCCAGAGCGTCATGCAGCCGCCGTTCAAGGACCAGGTCGATCCGCTGCAGGACACGCTGGACCATCAATTCCTGCATCTCATCCAAAGCCGGGCTGGTCCCCATGCTTTTGGAAAGGTCTGCCAAGGGCGATGCCTCCGGGCGAACAACCTCGGTCAATGTAGGAAATTTGCCGGATGCGCCGGAAAGCGGCGCGGCAGTGCTCATGCGCCCGCGCCCGTCTTGGCAAGGTCATGGCGAACCAGGTCATAGCCCCGCTTGGCGTAATGCTTCCAGCGGTCGCGGCCGGTCTGCACATCTTGCGGAAGCATGGACACCACTTCAATCAAACGCGCAAATCCCTCAAACCCGGCGGGAATGCCCTGCCCCAGATTCACCAGCACTTCACGGTCCGAACAATCGGCTGGCGAAGCGGCCAGCACAATGGGCGTGGCGCGCACGGTAGTGGACAAGGCGTGGGCGGCGCAGTGCGGCACAAACTCTGCCGGCGAAAAGCGCCAGAGCAAGGCATCGAACTCGGCCAGCAGCGCCGGCTCGGCGGTTACCGCAATTCTTGCGCCGCTCAGATACGCCTTTCGCACCAGCCGACAGCCGTAGGCCAGCTTGTCAGGCACATTGAAGTGAAAGGCAATCCCGGTCATGCCTGCGCTTTGGCGGCAGTTGCGCGGCGCCTGGATGACTTGGCTTTAGAAACCGCTTTTTCCGGCTCTGCCGTGGCTGCCTGGCCGAGCAGGTAGTCCAGCAGCAGCGCAACCGGACGGCCCGTCGCCCCCTTGGCGGCGCCGCCCTTCCATGCCGTGCCTGCAATGTCAAGGTGTGCCCAGGCAAAGTCAGCGGCAAAGCGCTGCAGGAACTTGGCAGCCGTGACTGCACCGCCCGCGCGCCCCGCCACGTTGGCGACATCGGCAAAGTTCGTTTTCAGGCCTTCTGCATATTCGTCATCCAGCGGCATCCTCCAGCAGGGGTCAAGCGACGAATCACCCGCCTTGATCAGGGATTCGGCCAGTGCCTCGTTGTTCGAGAAAAGCCCGCTGCGCACACCGCCCAGGGCGACCACACAGGCACCGGTCAGGGTGGCGATGTCGATGACGGCTTTGGGCTTGAAACGCGCAGCATAGGTGAGCACATCGCACAGCACCAGCCGCCCTTCGGCATCGGTATTGAGGATCTCGATGGTCTGCCCGCTCATGCTGGTCACAACATCCCCGGGCTTGACGGCCCGGTCGCCGGGCATGTTCTCGCATGCCGGGATCAGACCCACCACATTGAGGGGCGGCTGCAGCTCTGCCAGCGCCCGGAAAGTGCCCAGCACGCTGGCAGCGCCGCACATGTCGAATTTCATCTCATCCATCTCGGCCGCAGGCTTGATCGAAATGCCGCCCGTGTCGAAGGTAATGCCCTTGCCGATCAGCACCACAGGCGCCTCGGACTTGGCCGCGCCGTCATAACGCAGCACGATGAAGCGCAGGGGCTCGGCGGCACCCTGGGCAACGGCCAGGAACGCGCCCATTGCGAGTTTTTCAATCTCCTTGGGCCCCAGGATCTCTGCCTTGATCCGGGACAGTTTGCCCAGTTCCTTGGCCGCGCCGGCGAGCAAGGTGGGCGTGGCGTGGTTGGCTGGCCGATTGGCCCACTCCTTGGCCAGCTCAATCCCTTTTACCAAGCCGACCGCACGGTCGAAAGCCTCCTGGGCAAAGGGCAGCCCGTCAACAGCTAACACGACCCGCTGCAGCTTGGCAGGGGCGGCCTTGGACTTGGTCGTGGTGTAGGTGTAAGCAGTTTCGCTGCAGGCGACAACGGCAGCGCGCACTGCGCCAGGCTGCAGGGCGCCCAAAGCATTGAGGCCGAGCACCGCACGCTGGGCATTGCAGGCCTTCAAGGCGCCCATGCCGGCGCCGACGGCCGTGCGAATATTTTTTGGACTCGCATCGCCCACACCCACCATGACCACCCGCGTGGCCGCAATCCCTGGCACGCGGTAGGCGCTCAGCACTTTTCCGGCCTTGGTCTCCAGGTCCCCCGACTTGAGGGCGAGTGCGACCAGCGCCGACAAAGCATCGCTGCCGGAAGCCGGGTTATCGGGGACGAGCACGATCAGGGCATCGGTTTTTTCGCTGCAAATAAGGGTGCGGGTCAATGTTTTGAGTTCAAAGTCCATAATTCGGGTCGGGTAGAGAAGCCAACTTACACAAAATTCAAGCCAGCAAGGCAGCTAGTCAGTCAATGTTATTCCAATCTTCAATTCGCAAGGAATTGGCTCGCACATTCGGCGCCACCCTGGTGGTGCTCATCACCATTGTGCTGACCATCGTGCTGATCCGCACACTGGGCCAGGCATCGCGCGGCTCCATCAGTCCGCAGGACGTGATGCTTTTCATGGCCTATTCAGGCCTGGGACGCCTGCCCACGATTCTGACCATCTCGCTTTTCATTGCCATGGTGAGCACGCTGTCGCGCATGTACCGCGACAGTGAGATGGTGGTGTGGTTCACCAGCGGCCAGGGCCTGGCGGTCTTTTTGCGGCCGCTTTTTCACTTCGCCTGGCCGGTGTTGCTGGTGATCTCGCTGATGGCTCTGTTCGTCTGGCCCTGGACCAACCAGCAAACCAAGGACATGCAAAGCCGCTACCAGCAGCGTGGCGACCTGGACCGCGTGGCGCCTGGCCAGTTTCAGGAGTCATCCAGCGGCAACCGGGTGTTTTTTATCGACCGCGACGTGTCCGGCGAGCAGGTCAGCAATAACGTGTTCATTGCTGCGACCGAAAAAGGAAAAACCACGCTCACTACGGCGCAATCGGGCCGTCTTGAAAACAAGGGCGATGCCCAGTTCCTGATGCTCTCCAACGGCCAGCGGCTGGAAAATGAAGTCGGTAAATCCGCCTTCAAGGTCAGCGACTTTGAAGAGTACGGCGTCAAGACCAGCAATGCCGCCCTGGTCGCCGGAGCCGCGCCCGAAGCCAAGCTGCTGTCCACCCGGGCGCTGGTGAAAGATCCCACGCGCAGCAACCTGGGCGAGCTGGCGTGGCGGCTGGGACTGGCCCTGTCAGCCGTCAATTTCGTGGTGCTGGCGGTCGCGCTGGCGAGCGTCAATCCTCGCGGTGGACGCAGCGGCAACATGATCTTCGTGGTGCTGACCTTCGTTGTCTACAACAATCTTGTCAATCTGGGCCAAAGCTGGATTTTTGTCGGCCTGATCGGCTTCGGACACCTGCTGCTGGCGCTGCATGGCGGCGTTTTACTGCTTGCAGCGGCATGGCTGTTCAAACGGCACAGCCACTGGCGCTTTGGCCGTAAAACCGGACCACGGCTCAGCCCGGTTCCGGCACGCGCGGGGAGCCAGCCATGAAAACCATACGCCGGCTGATTTACGGAGAGGTGCTCGCGTCCATCGCATTGGTCGCCCTTGGATTCCTGGCGCTGTTTTTATTTTTCGATCTGGTCGATGAATTGCAGTACCTCGGCAAGAACAACGGCATCGGCCAGAGCATCTACCAGATCAGGCATGCGCTGCTGTATGTGGCCTTGCTGGTTCCCAACCATCTGTATGAGCTGATGCCGATTTCCGTCCTGATCGGCAGCATTTTCGTCATGGCGCGGCTGGCGCAAAGTTCGGAGTACACGATTTTGCGGACCAGCGGGCTCGGCCCTTGGCGGGCGCTCAAGCTGCTGCTGCTGCTGGGCAGTTTTTTTGTGGCGCTCAGCTTTCTGATCGGCGACTATATTTCACCCGTGAGCGAGCGGGCCGCGCAATTGCTCAAGGCGCGCTACCAAAATAAAATAACGGTTGGCCAGACTGGCGCCTGGTTGAAAGAGAAACAGGCCACCAGCAATTTCGTGGTCAACGTCAAGGAACTGTCCCCCGACAGCGAAATGCGCGGGGTTCAAATCCACGAATTCAACCGCAGCGGGCGCATTGTTTCCACCGTCGAGGCACCGGTAGCGGTTTTTTCCTCTGATGCCGCCTGGCTGCTGCGCAATGCCAAAAGAACCCAGTTTGACATTCCGGTCGGCCCCAGCACTGCCGATGCAGCCCGGCAGGAGGCGAAGGTCACCCGCACCATGGTCGAAACCTTTCGATGGCCGACCGGCATCAGCACCGAAATGGTGGCGGTGGCGCTGCTCAAGCCCGAGCGCATGGCCACGATTGACCTTTTCAACTACATCCGTCACCTGGAAGCCAACGGCCAGACGGCCCAACGCTATGAGATCGAGTTCTGGAGAAAGGTGTTCTACCCGCTCAGCTGCCTGGTGATGGTGATGCTCGCCCTGCCTTTTGCCTACCTCCATTTCCGCTCCAGCGGCATTGCAGGCTATGTGTTCGCCGGCGTGATGATCGGCATCAGCTTTTTCCTGCTCAACAATGTGTTCGGCTACATCGGCAACCTGCGCAACTGGCAGCCCTGGCTGGCAGCGGCCACGCCCGGACTGATCTACATGGCGATTTCCATGGGCACGTTTGGCTGGCTCGTGCTCAGGCGCTGAGCTGGCAGCGTCCGAACCCTTTCGCAACTCAATGAGCGACCTTATGACTTCTGCAGTTCCAGCGTCTCGGGGCATTGTTTTGTTTGCCCATGGCTCGCGTGACCCGGCATGGCGGCTGCCCATTGAGGCTGTCGCCGCGCAAATCACCGCCGGTGCGCCTGAAGCTTTGGTGCGATGCGCCTACCTGGAGATCTGTTCGCCTTCCCTGCCGCAAGCCGCATCCGATCTGGTTGCTGCCGGTGCCCTGTCGTTAAGGATATTTCCGCTTTTTCTGGGCGTCGGCAAGCATGCGCGCGAAGATCTGCCGCTCTTGATCGAACAGATCAGGCAAGCGCATCCAGCGGTGCGCATCGAGCTTTTGCCGGCTGCCGGAGAGCACGAAAAAATGACCGCGTTGATGGCAGCGATTGCCGTGGCTTGAATTTCATTCGCCTGGGATTGCAAAGCACAGCACGTCCCGGCCGTCAGCAGCGGCGGTCGAAATGAACTGAGGCAGTTGTCGATAAGGCTCCAGGTTTGGCTTCCCAGGCTTTGGCAGGTTTTTTCAGGTTTTAGCGAACTTCCTTTAGTGACATAAAGGCATAATAATTTAAATATTCAGTCTGAATTCCATATGAACCTGCACCAATTCCGCTTTGTTCAAGAGGCTGTTCGCCGCAACCTGAACCTGACCGAGACAGCCCGGGCCCTGCATACCTCGCAGCCTGGCGTATCCAAGGCGATCATTGAACTGGAGGAAGAGCTTGGCGTGGAAATTTTTGCGCGTCACGGCAAGCGCCTCAAACGCGTGACCGAGCCCGGCCAGCATGTGCTGAAAAGCATTGAGCTGATCATGCGGGAAGTCGGCAACCTGCGCCGCATCGGCGAGCAGTTCTCCGCGCAGGACAGCGGAACGCTTTCAATTGCCACCACCCATACCCAGGCGCGCTATGTCTTGCCACAGCCAGTGGCCAGGCTTCGCGAGGCCTTTCCCAAAGTCAACGTCAGCCTGCACCAGGGCTCGCCCGACCAGGTCGCGCGCATGGTGCTTGAAGAAGTCGCCGAGATCGGCATCGCCACCGAGTCGCTGAGCCACTATGACGACCTGGTCACGCTGCCCTGCTACGAATGGCAGCACATGCTGGTGATGCCGAGCGATCATCCGCTGGCGGCCAAACAGGCCATCACCCTGCAAGACCTTGCACAGGAGCCCTTGATCACCTACCACCCGTCCTTTACCGGGCGCACCAAGGTGGACCAGGCGTTTGCCGCCAGTCATCTGCATCCGCGCATCGCGCTCGAAGCGATCGATTCCGATGTCATCAAGACCTATGTGCGACTGGGCCTGGGGGTGGGCATCGTGGCGGAAATGGCGCTCAGGGACGATGGCACCAACAATGACCTGGTGGCCCTTCCGGCAGGCGCGCTGTTTGGCATGAATGTGGCCCGCGTCGCTTTCAAACGCAGCGCCTACCTGCGAAATTTTGTCTATAAATTTGCCGAGCTGCTCAGCGACAAACTGAGCCGCGATCTGATTACCAAGGCCATGGCTGGCCGCCTCAACGACAACGAAGCCTGAACATGTCAACCCTTCACGCCACTTCCCCCTTTGCCAACCTCACGCCTGAGCTGACAAGCAAACTGCCGAACGTCGGCACCACGATTTTTACCGTCATGTCGGCGCTGGCAACTGAAAAAAACGCGGTCAACCTGGGCCAGGGCTTTCCTGATTTCGACTGCGACCCGCAACTGGTCAATGCAGTCACCGATGCCATGAAGCGCGGCCTCAACCAGTACCCGCCCATGACCGGGGTGCCGGCGTTGCGCGAAGCCGTCGCGGCCAAAATTGCTGCCCTGTATGGCCACGCCTACGATGCCGGCACGGAAATCACCATCACCGCGGGCGCCACGCAGGCCATCATCACCATCGTTTTGGCGATTGTTCATCCGGGTGATGAAGTCATCGTGCTGGAGCCCTGCTACGACAGCTATGTGCCCAATATCGAACTGGCGGGCGGCACGGTGGTGCGCATTCCCCTGACGCCGGGCACCTTCAGGCCCGACTTTGAAAAGATCGCCGCAGCCCTCACGCCCCGGACCCGCGCCATCATTGTCAATTCTCCGCACAACCCGAGCGCGACGGTCTGGAGCGAAGCCGACATGCTCAGGCTGCAGGCCTTGCTGGCGCCGACCGACGTGCTGCTCATCAGCGACGAGGTGTATGAACACATGGTGTTTGATGCCGACAAGGGCCGAGTTCACCAAAGCGCCGCGCGTTTTCCGGGTCTGGCGGCGCGCAGCTTCATCGTGAGCAGTTTCGGCAAGACCTACCACGTCACCGGCTGGAAGGTCGGCTATGTCGCGGCGCCTGCCGCGCTGACGGCGGAGTTTCGCAAGGTTCACCAGTTCAACGTGTTCACCGTCAACACGCCGGTGCAGCACGGCCTGGCGGCCTATATGGCCGATGACCGGCCTTACCGCGACCTGCCGGCGTTTTACAGCGCCAAGCGCGACCTGTTCCGCAGCGGCCTGGCGGCCAGCACGCGCTTCAAGCTGCTGCCCAGCGAAGGCAGCTACTTTCAGTGCGTTGACATTTCAGACGTGAGCGACCTGGGAGAAGCCGAATTCTGCCAATGGCTGACCACTGAAATCGGCGTCGCCGCGATTCCGCTGTCGGCGTTTTACGGCAATGGGTTCGACCAGCGCGTGGTACGCTTTTGCTTCGCCAAAAAAGACGAAACGCTGCACCTCGCGCTGGAGCGGCTGGCCAGACTGTAGGCAACTCCTGACGCCCCCTCAGGCGTCCTTCCTGCTTGTATCGGCCGAGCTTGAGACAAGAATCAACCGACATACAACAAGGAGGCTCTTATGTCCATCTCGCTCATTCTGCTCATCGTCCTGATCCTGTTTTTGGTTGGCGCCTTGCCTACCTGGGGCCATAGCCGCAGCTGGGGCTACGGACCCAGTGGCGGTATCGGCCTGATCGTGATCATCCTCATTGTGTTGCTGCTCATGGGGCGAATTTAGAAATCAACCCCACATCGCCAGATTCGGCTCCCGGCACAGCTTGGCGGACGCTGTTTTTCCGGTAGCCCTGAGGTGCTGGAGTGAATGAATTTCAGCGCTGCGGGCTCCGCATCCAATAAAAAGGCTTTGCAATCGCAAAGCCTTTTTATTATTCCTTTTCTCAATCAATCGAGTACGCGTACGTGAAGGCAGGCTAAGCCAGCACGGCAGCACGGCAGCACGGCAGCACGGCAAGCGAAGCCGACAAAGTAATCGTCTCATTGAGAAAAGATTTACTTTCCCGATAACCGCGCACCCTGCTTCATCCTTGCTGTGCGCCAGCCATCAGCTGTTCAACTGCGCCCACAGCTTGTCCAGCCGCTTGGTGCTCACCGGTTGCGGCGTGCGCAGCTCCTGGGCAAAAAAGCTGACCCGCAACTCTTCGAGCAGCCAGCGGTATTCCTGCATCCGCGCGTCCGCCGCGCCCTTGCGTTCAGCCACCAGGCGCCAGTAGCGCTGCTCCTGCGGCCGTAGCTCGGCCATGCGGGCGGCATCCCTCGCCGGGTCGGCGCGCCACTTCTCCAGCCGCAGGGTGATCGCCTTCAGGTAGCGGGTGAAATGCTGCAGTTGGCCGTAGGGCGTCGCGGTCAGGAATTTCTTGGGCACCAGGCGCTGCAACTGCTGGGCCGCATCCTGCACGGCCTCCGTCGCGTTTTTCGTGTCCTTGATCTTGCGCTGCGCCACGGCGAATTCAAGCAGGATGCCGGCCGCCAGCCGTGCCACTTCGCTCGCAATCAGCGTCAGCCGGCCGCGCCCCTCGTCCACCCGCTTCTTGAACTCGGCTTCATTTGTCGGCAGCGGCTCGACCAGAAAGGCCCGGTCCAGCGCCACGTCGATGATCTGCTGGCGCAGCCCTTCCAGCGTGCCGCCGTCCGAGTTGTCGGCGGCCCGGCCGACCAGCATGTAGCCCGCCGCCATTTTCTGCAGGTCGGGCAGGTTCTTTTCCAGGTATTTCAGCGCCTCCTTGATCTGCAGCGAGAACAATCTGCGTAGGCCGGCACGGTGTTTGGCAGCCGCCGTGTCGGGCTCGTCGAAGACCTCGATGGTCACCGCATCGCCCAGGTCGATCAGCGCCGGAAAACCGATCAGGGTCTGCTGGCCCCGGCCGATTTCCATCAGCTCTGGCAACTCGCCGAAGGTCCAGGCGGTGTAGCGCTCCGGCACCTTTGGCGCTATCTTTTCAGGAGCTGCTTGCGTATACGCTGCCTGCGCTGCAGGCCTTTTTGATGCTGAATCGCGGCCGGAAGGGCCGGAAGGAACTGTTTTTTCGTTGCCGGGCTCAGCCGAAGCCGGCCTGCCCAGGTTCTTCAGCCCGGCCAGTGCCTGGAAGGCTCCGCGCGCCTGCGAGCCCAGTTCGCTCTTGAGGGCGCCCAGGTTGCGGCCGCCGCCCAGCTGGCGGCCGTGCTCATCGACCACCCGGAAATTCATGAACAGGTGCGCCGGCAGCATGTCCAGCTTCAGGTCGCCGCGCTTGATGTCGAGCGAGGTGGCGTCGCGCACCCATTTCAGCACCGCATCGGTCAGCGAGCCGCTGCCGAACTTCTCGGGCGCCATCAGCGCCTCGGCCATGCGGGCAGCGGTATCGGGCAGCGGCACCAGCCGGGAGCGCGGCCGCTGATGCAGGGTCTTGATCAGGGCCTGGATCTTGTCCTTCAGCATGCCCGGCACCAGCCATTCGCAGCGCTCTTCGTTGACCTGGTTGAGGGCAAACAGGGGCACCTCGACCGTGACGCCGTCGCGCGGGTCGCCGGGCTCATGCAGGTAGGTCGCCCGGCAATCGACGCCGCCCAGCCGGAGCGTCTTGGGAAAGGCCTGCGCCGTGATGCCGGCCGCTTCATGCCGCATCAACTCTTCTTGCGTCAGCAGCAGCAGGCCGGGCTGCTTTTTGACCTCGGCCTTGTACCAGCTCTCAAAACTGGCGCCGCTGGCGATTTCGGCGGGCAGCTGCTGGTCGTAGAACGCATAGATCAGCTCTTCATCGACCAGCACATCCTGCCGCCTTGCCTTGTGCTCCAGCTCCTGCACATGGGCAATCATCTTGTCATTGGCGGCCAGGAAGGGCAGCTTCGTGTCCCAGTTGCCGGCAATCAAGGCTTCGCGGATGAAGATTTCGCGCGCCGTGACCGGGTCCATCCTGCCGAAGTTGACGCGCCGGCCGCTGTACACCACCAGGCCGTAAAGCGTGGCCCGCTCGAAGGCGGCGACCTGCGCGGCTTTTTTCTCCCAGTGCGGGTCGAGCACCTGCTTTTTCAGCAGATGGCCGCCGACCTGCTCGATCCACTGCGGGTCGATGTTGGCAATGCCCCGGCCGAACAGCCGGGTGGTCTCGACCAGCTCGGCCGCCACGATCCAGCGGCCCGGCTTCTTGCTCAGGCGCGCGCCGGGGTGGCGGTAAAAGCGGATGCCGCGCGCGCCCAGGTACCAGTCGTCCTCGTCGCTTTTCCAGCCGATGTTGCCCAGCAGGCCGCACAGCATCGACAAATGCAGCTGCTCGTAGCTGGCCGGCTTGTCGTTTAAGGGATGTGGCCCCCACGCTCCGCGCTTTGCGTCGTCGCTGCCCCCCGAGGGGGCTGGGCCTTGCTTGGGGCGGCCCGGCGCGGCGCCCCAGCCCTGCTCACCTACCACCATCAGCAGCTGCGAATGGATGTCGCGCCATTCGCGCACCCGGCGGATGTTGACGAAATTCTCGCGCAGCAGGTTTTCATACTGGCGGTTCGTCAGCTTATGCACCGCGTCATGGCCGCCGCGCGAATCGCCCAGCCATTTCCACAGCTTGAGAAAGCCGACGAACTCGCTTTTCTCGTCGTCGAACTTGGCATGCGCCTGGTCGGCCTGCGCCTGCTTGTCCATCGGGCGGTCGCGCACGTCCTGCACGCTGAGCGCGCTGGCAATCACCAGCACCTCGTCCAGGGCTTGGCGGTCCTTGGCCTCCAGGATCATGCGGCCGACACGCGGATCGAGTGGCAGCTTGGCCAGCGTCCAGCCGACCGGCGTCAGCTCGTTGTCGTCATCGACCGCGCCAAGTTCGGCCAGCAACTGGTAGCCGTCCGCAATCGCGCGGCCCTGCGGCGGCTCGATGAAGGCAAAGCTTTCAATCGTTCCGAGGTGCAGCGACTTCATGCGCAGGATCACCGAGGCCAGCGAACTGCGCAGGATTTCGGGGTCGGTGAAGCGCGGCCGGCCGGCAAAGTCCTGCGCGTCATAGAGCCGGATGCAGATGCCGTCAGCCACCCGGCCGCAGCGCCCGGCGCGCTGGTTGGCGGCCGACTGCGAGATCGGCTCGACCAGCAGCTGCTCCACCTTGCTCCTGAAACTGTAGCGCTTGACGCGGGCGGTGCCTGCATCTATGACATATCTTATGCCGGGAACAGTGAGCGAGGTCTCGGCCACGTTGGTCGCCAGCACAATGCGCCGGCCGCTGTGGCCGTCGAAAATCCGGTCCTGCTCGGCCTGGCTCAGCCGGGCGAACAGCGGCAGCACTTCGGCATTGCGGGTCAGCGGCTGGTGCGCCAGGTGCTTGCGCAGGTGGTCGGCGGCCTCGCGGATCTCGCGTTCGCCGGGCAGGAAGATCAGGATGTCGCCGACGCTGTGGGGATTCATCCACAGCTCATCGACCGCATCGGCAATCGCATCGTTCAGGCCGTAGTCGCGCGACTCCTCGAACGGCCGGTAGCGCTGCTCGACCGGGAACATGCGGCCCGACACCATGATGACCGGCGCAGGCCCTTTGGCGGACGCGAAATAGTCGGCAAAGCGCTGCGCATCAATCGTTGCAGAGGTGATGACGACCTTCAGGTCGGGCCGGCGCGGCAGCAGCTGACGCAGGTAGCCGAGCAAAAAATCGATGTTCAGGCTGCGCTCGTGGGCCTCGTCGATGATGATGGTGTCGTAGGCGCGCAGCAGCGGGTCGGTCTGGGTTTCGGCCAGCAGGATGCCGTCGGTCATCAGCTTGACCGAGGCGTCGCGGCTGAGCCGGTCCTGAAAGCGCACCTTGTAGCCGACCACCTCGCCCAGCGGCGTTTTCAGCTCCTCGGCGATGCGCTTGGCGACGCTGGAGGCGGCAATGCGGCGCGGCTGGGTGTGGCCGATCAGCTTGCCCTGGCCGGGCGGGTAGTTGAGCTTGCCGCGCCCCAGCGACAGGGCGATCTTGGGCAGCTGGGTGGTCTTGCCCGAGCCGGTTTCGCCGCAGACGATGATGACCTGGTGGGCATTGAGCGCGGCGGCGATGTCGTCCCGCTTGCCTGATACCGGCAGCGATTCGGGAAAGGTGATAGCCAGAGGGGATACAGGAGAAGCCAAGGAAGACCCAGCAGTCAAAGCCGCTGATTATCGGTGTTCCGCCATCGCAGCAATGGCGGGCGGGCTTTCGCCGCGCGGTGCCCGGCCACGCCAATGCGCTCCCTTACACTCACTGCTATTTTTGTTTGCCGGAGACGGCCGGGCTATTTATCCCCAGCCTGCGCGGCTCCTTGCGACCCCTTCCGATCCAGAAAGCGCCATGTCCACGGTCTTCAATTTCACCTTTGTCCCCTGGTTCCGCTCGGTGGCGCCCTACATCCACAAGTTTCGCAACCAGACCTTCGTGGTCGCCGTCTGCGGCGAAGCGATTGCCGCCGGCAAGCTGCCACACTTGGCGCAGGACCTGGCGATGATCCAGAGCATGGGCGTGAAGGTGGTGCTGGTGCACGGGTTCAGGCCGCAGGTCAACGAGCAGCTGCGGGCCAAGGGCCATGAAGCCAAATATTCGCACGGCATCCGCATCACCGACGAAGTGGCGCTCGACTGCGCCCAGGAGGCGGCCGGCCAGCTGCGCTATGAAATCGAGGCGGCTTTCAGCCAGGGCCTGCCGAATACGCCGATGGCCGGCTCGACGATCCGGGTGATCTCGGGCAACTTCATCACCGCCCGGCCGGTCGGCATCGTCGATGGCGTGGATTTTCAGCATTCGGGCCTGGTGCGCAAGGTCGATGTGGCGGGCATTTCGCGCACGCTGGACTTCGGCGCGATGGTGCTGCTCTCGCCCTTTGGCTTTTCACCGACCGGCGAGGCCTTCAACCTCACCATGGAAGAAGTCGCCACGAGCGTGTCGATTGCATTGCAGGCCGACAAGCTGATCTTTGTGACCGAGATTCCCGGAATACTCATGGACCCGGGCGCCGCGCCTGGCGAGGACAACCCCATCGACACCGAGCTGCCGCTGGCCGCCGCCGAAGCGCTGCTGGCCCAGGTGCCTGCCGGCCAGCGTCCCACCGACACCGCTTTTTACCTGCAGCACTGCGTGAAGGCCTGCAAGGCGGGCGTGGAGCGCAGCCACATCATTCCGTTCGCGGTCGATGGTGCCTTGCTGCTGGAAATTTATGTCCACGACGGCATCGGCACCATGGTGGTGGACGAAAAACTCGAAGAGCTGCGCGAAGCCACCGCCGACGACGTGGGCGGCATCCTGCAGCTGATCGAGCCGTTTGAAAAAGACGGCACGCTGGTCAAGCGCAGCCGCACCGAAATCGAGCGCGACGCCGATCACTACACCATCGTCGAGCACGACGGCGTGATCTTTGCCTGCGCGGCCCTCTACCCGTACCCGGAAGCCAAAACCGCCGAGATGGCCGCCCTCACCGTCTCGCCGCAAAGCCAGGGCCAGGGCGACGGCGAGAAAATCCTGAAGCGCATCGAGCAGCGCGCCCGGGCCGCCGGCCTGCAAAGCATTTTCGTTCTGACCACCCGCACCATGCACTGGTTCATCAAGCGCGGTTTCGTGCAGATGGACCCCGACTGGCTGCCCGATGCCCGCAAGCGCAAGTACAACTGGGACCGCAAAAGCCAGGTGTTGGTGAAAAAGCTCGGCTGACAACCGGCACCCATGAGGCGTGGGGTCACGCATCCGCTGAGTTATTTAAATTTGATAGCATAGTGTGCAGGAGGATACTGCGCTAGCGGCCTATTTGATACTTAAAAGCCCTGGATCGACCGCGACCGCACCTACGCCCAAATCGGAAAGGTCCGACAGTGGCGAGCCGACGCGCTTCCTAAGCTGGGAAGGATTTCTTGCCGGAGAAGCCCATGAACGAATCGCCGCATGTCCTGGTGAGCCGTGAAATCCGCATTCCCTGTGGCGATGCCTGGCTGTACGGCGACCTGACGCTACCGGCCGATGCCCTCGGTGTCGTGCTGTTTGTTCACGGCGGCGGCAGTGGCCGGCACAGCGCCCGCAACCGGCAAGTCGCCCGCAGGCTGCAGCAAGCCGGCGTCGCCACCTTGCTGTTCGACCTGCTGACGGCGCAGGAGGAGCAAATCGACTTTCATACCCGCGAACACCGGCTCGACATGGCCCTGCTCACCCGCCGCATTCAGGACGCCACGTTGTGGGCCAGGGAACAGCCCGATCTGGCGCCGCTGCCGATGGGCTACTTTGGCGCCAATACCGGCAGTGCGGCGGCCATCATTGCCGCGGCCCGGCTGGGCAAACAGATTGGCGCGCTGGTTCTGCGCGGGCCCCGCCCCGACCTGGCCGGCCCGGTGGCGCTGGCCGCCATTGCCGCGCCCACGCTGCTGATCGTCGGCAGCGCTGATGCGCGGCTGATGGATCTCAACGCGCAGGCGCTCGCGCACTTCACCTGCGAGAAGCGCCTGTCCGTTGTGCAGGAGGCATCGCATCACTTCGAGGAGCGCGGCGCGATGGACCAGGTGGCCGACCTGGCGGCCTCCTGGTTTGGTGCGCATCTCGCCCCTTTGGAAGGGCATCCGCGTCAGGCGCCAGCGGTGGCAAGGGCGGCGCAGGAAAACCCATGAGCCAAGACCCTGTCCTTCCATTTCACGACCGCCGCCACGCCGGGCGTGTGCTGGCTGCCAAGCTGGCGCATTTTGCCGGGCGGCCCAACCTATTGGTGCTCGCCCTGCCGCGCGGCGGTGTCGCAGTGGGCGCGGAAGTGGCAAGCGCGCTGCAGGCGCCTCTGGACATTTTCGTGGTGCGCAAGCTGGGCCTGCCCGGCCAGCCGGAGTATGCGATGGGCGCCATTGCCAGCGGCGGCGTGCGCGTCCTGACACCGCTGCCGCCAAACACCGTCACGCCCGAAGAACTGGCCGACGTGGTCGCCCGCGAGAGCGATGAACTGGTGCGGCGTGAACTGCTGTTTCGGGGAAAGCGCGCCTCGATCAGCATTGAAGGCCGCACCGTGATCGTGGTGGACGATGGCCTGGCCACGGGCGCCACCCTGCGCGCCGCGCTTTTGGCGATTCGCCAGCAGCGCCCGCTGCACGTCGTCGTCGGGGTTCCGGTCGGTGCCCGCGACAGTTGCGAGGCGCTGCGCCCTGAAGTCGATGAACTCGTGTGCGTGGCCATGCCGGAGCCGTTTCATGCGGTGAGCCAGGCCTACCGGCATTTCCCCCAGGCCAGCGATGAAGAGGTGACCAGCCTCATCGAGCAGGCCCGCCAGGCGCGTGAACAGCTCATCCGCACCCAGGCGTCGAAAACTGCCAGCGAATGGCAGCCGCTCACAGCCGAGGCGCATGCGCATCCACAGCCCGCTCGCACCCTGTCAGAGGGACTGCTGCGGCATTTGCATCCTTTGGTTGCAGGCGCGGACGACTACGACCCCCTGATGCAGCTGATCGGGCCGGCTCGTTTTGCCCTGTTGGGCGAGGCATCGCACGGAACGCAGGAGTTCTACCGCGAACGCATCGCCATCACCAAGCGGCTGATCCTGGAAAAGGAGTTTTCCGCCATTGCGGTGGAAGGTGACTGGCCCGATGCCCTGCGGGTCAACCGCTACGTGCGCGGCCTGCCGGGCGATGCCGATGCGGCGGGCGCGCTGTCGGGCTTCAAGCGCTTTCCTTCCTGGATGTGGCGCAACACCGAGGTACGGGACTTTGTGGAATGGCTGCGCGAGCACAACGCGGGCCGCAGCCCCGACGGCCAGGTCGGTTTCTATGGCATTGACCTGTACAGCCTGTTCACGTCCGTGCAGGCCGTGCTTGCCTACCTGGCGCAGCAAGACCCCGACGCGGCCCAGCGCGCGCGCTACCGCTACAGCTGCTTTGACCATGCGGACGAGGACAGCCAGGCCTATGGCTACGCCGCCAGTTTCGGCATGACGCCCAGTTGCGAGGATGCCGTCGTGCAGCAATTGCGCGAAATGACGCAGCGCGCTGGCGCGCTTGCCACTGTGCCCGGCAATGAACGGGACGAGGCTTTTTATGCGCAGCAAAATGCCCTGCTGGTGCGCAACGCCGAAGCGTATTACCGCACCATGTTCCGGGAGCGGATGTCGTCCTGGAACCTGCGCGACAACCACATGGTTGAAACGCTGCAGGCGCTCGACTTACACCTCGCCGCCGGCGGCAGGCGGCCGAAAATTGCCGTGTGGGCGCACAACTCGCACCTGGGCGACGCCAGCGCCACCGACATGGGCAAACGGGGCGAATGGAATGTGGGCCAGCTGATGCGCCAGCGCCACCACGCCGACGCCGTGCTGATCGGCTTCAGCACCTACGGCGGCTGGGTCACGGCGGCTTCGGACTGGGACCAGCCGCCCCAGCGTAAAAGCGTGCGCAAGGGCCTGCCAGGCAGCTGGGAACATGCGTTTCACCAGACCGGGGAAAACCGTTTTCTATTGCCCATACGGAACAACCCCGCACTGCAAAAGCTCCTGGAGCCGCTGCGCCTGCAGCGTGCGATCGGCGTCATCTACCGGCCAGAAACCGAGCGGCAAAGCCATTACTTTCATACCTGCCTGGCCAGGCAGTTCGACGCCATGATCCACATCGACGAAACCAGCGCCCTGCCGCCGCTGGACAGCGAAGCGGACTGGCACGGCGGAGAAGTGCCGGAAACCTACCCGACGGGCATTTAGCGGGCCGTTGCCAGTCAGAGTGAAGCCGCGCTAGCGCCGGGCGATACCGCCCAGTTCCAGCCGCTTGGCCGGCAGGGGGGCTGAGGCCACTGGCAGGCGGACGGTGAACTCACTGCCCCTGCCGTGCCCCTCGCTTCGCACCTCCACGCTGCCGTCATGCAGTTCGACAAAACCCTTGACCAACGACAGCCCGATGCCCAGCCCGTTATGGGGTCGCCCCACGGAGTCATCGACGTGGGTGAATATGTCAAAAACACGCGGCTGCATGTCGGGCGCGATGCCGATGCCGTGGTCAGTGACGCAAACCGCGATGTGGTCGGCCTCACGCCGAGCCGAGAGCGAGATCAGGCCGCCGTGGTCAGTGAATTTGATCGCGTTGCTCAAGAGGTTGGTCATGACCTGCACGATCCGGGCCGGGTCCACGTTCATCAGAACATCTCCGGGCGAAATATCCACTTTGAAGGGATGCGCGCCGTCATCGATCAGGTGCTGAACCGTCTCGACGGCTTGCTGCAGCAGCGCCGCCAGCTGAACCGGCTCCTTGCGCAGCTCAACCACGCCGCGGGTGATGCGGTTTAAATCCATCAGATCATTGACCAGCCTGATCAGCTGCGAGATCTGGCGCTCCATCACCTCGGGCGCTTTCCTGGCCAGTTCGGGGTTGCAGTCCGCGTGCTGCAACACCCCCAGCCAGCTGCTGAGCGATGCCAGGGGGTTGCGCAATTCATGGGCCAGAATCGCCAGGAATTCGTCCTTGCGCTGGTGCATTTTCCTGAGCGCCTCCGCCGCCTGCCTGCGGTCGGAGATGTCCCGGGTTGAGCCCGAAACGGCCACCACCGTGCCGTCTTCGGCCAGAACCGGTGAAAAAATGTTTTCATACTGGCCTTTGCCACAAGCACTGAGGTAGGTGTCGTCGCAAATCGTTTCCCGGGTGTCGATGACCTGGCGAATCTGTCGCTGCAGGCGCTCGACAAGCTCGCGCGGGTAGCCGAGTTCGTAAAAATTTTTGCCTACCGCATCGGCCAGTTTTTTTTGCCACAGCGAAAGCAACCTTTCATTGGCATAGATAAACC
Organism: Polaromonas sp.; assembly: GCA_028292745.1. Classification (GTDB taxonomy): domain Bacteria; phylum Pseudomonadota; class Gammaproteobacteria; order Burkholderiales; family Burkholderiaceae_C; genus Polaromonas. The sequence goes on from JAQGLT010000108.1 coordinate 43,149, forward strand.
GGCTATCCAGGTCTAGGACATAGTTGAAATCGGTGCTATTGGAAAGCGCCGTCTGGTAGATGCGTCTTTCACGCTCTCTGAGAGCGGCCAGCTCCGCACGCGCCTGCTCCAGCTGCCTCTGCCTGGTGACATCTTTGAAATAAACCGAAAGTCCGTAGGACATCGGGTAAATGCGGAGTTCGTACCATTCGTCGTTTTGCAGGTTGCAGACAGTCAAGGACGCTGGCACCCTTTCATCGGCAACCTGGCGACAAGCGTTTTCGAACCGGCTGCAGGCCAGGTCTCCCAGCTCATTCCAGATCACCTTGCCAAGCAGATCGTCGCAATGGCGCTTGACCACGGCACTGGCCAGTTGATTCACGTAAAGGAGCCGCCAGTGGTGGTCTACGGCAAAAAAACCATCAGAAATGCATTCAAGGATTTCCTTGGCATTGGCGTCAAGCTCAGTGTTCATGGGTTATTTCTGCGCCAAAACACATGAAATTTTGAAAACGAAGCGCTGGCCGCGAGGTCTGGCATGCCGTCGGAAGTTGTAATTCTGCTTTTGTCATACGGTTTGGTACGAGTTCTTCCTGTCTGGTTAAGCTTTGAGCGCATCCTAGCCATTGAATTTGCGCCAGTCAGTAAGACTTTGTGCTGTTTACAATTTAATACTTTTGACTGGGAACAAAATAAGACTGTCACCTCATCAATCGCAGAAATTGGCATAAAAACCCAAAAACCCGGCAAAATTTCTTGTTTTCAGCCTAAATTTATTAGGCCTCAAACCTTACCTTCTTCGAGTTACTAGAAATAACATTTCAGACCTTATCATCCGAGTGGGCAAAGCGGCGCAACACCCCCAGTCCCGCAGCCCGGCCCGTGGCAAAGCAGGCGGTCAGCAAGTAGCCGCCGGTGGGCGCTTCCCAGTCGAGCATTTCGCCGGCACAAAAAACAGGGGGTTTCAAGCCGGGGGGCACCGTGATCTGCAGTTGCGCATCCAGCCCGGCAAACTTCACGCCGCCCGCGCTGCTGATGGCCTCGTCGATCGGCCGGGCCGCCACCACGCAGACCGGCAGCGCCTTGATGCCCAGGGCAAGCCTTACCGGATCGGCAATGGCATCCTTTGCCAGCAACTCATGCAGCATGGCGGTCTTGATGCCGTCCAGGTTGAGCCGGCTTTTGAGGTGGCTGGACAGCGACCGGGAGCCACGCGGATGGCGCAATTCGACCAATACCTGCTCGGGCGATTTGTCGGGCAGCAAGTCGAGCTGGAATGTGGCGCTGCCGTGCGCGGCGATCTCGTCGCGCAGCAAGGGTGAAACCGCATAGATCAGGCTGCCTTCCACCCCGGTCGCGGTGGCGATGAATTCGCCTTTGCGGCTGAAGCTGCGTCCTTGCGAATCGGTGAAGCTCAGCCCCACCGACTTGAACGGCTGGCCCGCAAAACGGCTGGCAAAGTGTTCGGTCCAGCCAGCCTGGGGGGCCGGGCGCTGGCCGATCAATTCCCTGAGGAAGTCGCGCCGGGTTTCGCCCTGCTCCACGGCTTGCAGCGCGGGCCGGGTCGCCACGTCAAATCCGCAGTTGGACGGCTGCAGCGGCGCGACGGCCACGCCGCGCTCGGCCAACAGCGGCACCCAGACGCCGTCAGACCCCAGCCGCGCCCAGCTGCCCCCGCCCAGCGCCAGCACCACGGCATCGGCCTCGACCAGCACGTCCCCGGCCGGGGCTGAAAATTTCAGCGCGCCGCTCTCGGACCAGCCCAGCCAGCGGTGGCGCATGGAAAACTGCACGCCCGCGGCGCGCAGGCGGTTCAGCCAGGCGCGCAGCAGCGGAGCGGCCTTCATGTCCTTGGGGAAAACCAGGCCCGAGCTGCCGACAAAGGTTTCCACGCCCAGGGCATCGGCCCAGGCGCGAAGCTCGACGGGACCAAACGCGGCAATCAGCGCCTGCAGGGCCGCGCTGTCCGGGCCGTAGCGCCGCATCAGCACCTCGGCGGGCTCTGAATGCGTCAGGTTCAGCCCGCCCCGGCCGGCCAGCAAGAATTTGCGGCCGACCGATGGCATGGCGTCATAGAGCCGCACCGACACGGCGGCGCCGGCGCTGGCGAGCACCTCGGCAGCCATCAGGCCGGCAGGGCCGCCGCCAATCACGGCAACACGCAAAGGCTGGGAAGAAGAAACTGAGTGGTTCACAAAAAAATCCGTCTGTACAAGGTTCAACTTACAAAAACAACAGCGTCGCGCCCGGCCTGCCAACAAGTCCAGAATGCTATTCTTTTAATATCGCACTATGCTTATGCATACTGCGCTGCAGCCCGAACAGACTTAAACAATCGCTGCAGACACTAAAAAAAGCATGCCGAGCACGCGCAGATTATTACCGTTGGCCTGTCGCGCCAGACCAGCAAGTAGCCGCGTCATGCGCAAGGTGCCGGAAGGCCGTGCCGCCATCGGCGCGCAGCGCCAGGCGCGAACCACAGTCAAGGCTGCTCGGCAATGGCTGGGGTGAATGATGCCCCGGTTTTCTGGCCATGGATTTCCGTCGAGCCGTCGGACTACATCTGTTTGAACCGCCGGCCTATGGGTCGCGGCCAGGCGTTCCCCTAAATTTTTTCAAGGCAACGGCCCGCAGCTGCAGGGCGTTTGTTGCGTCATCGTCGGGTCCTCCGACAGCCACCGAAATCCAACGTTGGGAGCCACAAGCATGAGTGTTACCGAGAATCCTGTCACCGCCGCAGCACCGGCCGGCGAAACGCCGCCTTCGCTGGAACCGACCACGGCCGCGCCAGCCGAAGCTGCAGCCGCGCCAGATGCGGCCGCTGCCACGGCCGAGGCGCCGGTAGAGCCGGTGGCGCTGGTAGAGCCAGTGGTGGCCGAGGAAGCTTCCCCCGGTATCGCCGAACCCGCGCAAGCCGCCCCCCTGCCGCAAACCCGCACCAAGACCAAGGGCGTTGCCGACCTCGTGTTTCTGGTGGATGTGAGCGGCAGCATGGCAACCTGCATTGATGCGCTGCGCAAGAACATCGAGGCGTTCATCGATTCGTTAAGCCATGGCGACGCGAACAATGCCGCGCCCGTGAAAGACTGGCGCGCCAAGGTGGTGGGCTACCGCGACATTGAAATGGTCGAAGCCGACGGCCTGCCCTGGCTCGTCGACAACGCGTTCGTGCGCGACGCGGGCGCGCTCAAGTCGCAACTGGCCGCGCTGCAGGCCAACGGCGGCGGCGACGAACCCGAATCGCTCCTGGATGCGCTTTACAAGGTGGCGTCGATGGAGGCCACCCCCAAGGGGTCACAGTCGGAAGACCCGGCCAAGTGGCGCTACCGCAGCGATGCGGCACGGGTGGTGATCGTGTTCACCGATGCATCGTTCAAGGAAACCATGAGCATTCCCGAGGCCAAGGGCGGCTCGCTTCAGGACGTGGCGAATGTCGTCATGGCCAACCGCGTCATCCTGAGCTTGTTCGCGCCGAATTTCGAGGGCTACGACCGGCTGAGCCAGATCGACAAGTCCGAATGGGAGGTGGTCGAGTTCGAAGGCCTGAACCCGCAGGAAGCGCTGCAGAAGTTCACGTCCGACCCGGTGAATTTCCGCACCACGCTCAAGCAGCTGGCCGCCAGCGTCTCGCGCTCGGCCGAAACGGTCGCGCTCTAGGGCCATGGCCAAGAAACTCAAGGCCGGCGACACGATAAACGGCTACCGCATCACCAAGGTGTTCGGGCCGGGCATGATGGCGATTTCCTATGCGGCGGAGAACCGCGCGGGGCAAAAGGTGTTCTTCAAGCAGTACAAGTCGCCCGCGCCCACGGTGGTCTGGTACGAGGCCTTCGTCGCCTACCAGAAGGAGCTGTCTGCCCGCGTGCGCAATGGCACGGCTGGCCACTACGCGGTTCGCCAGCTCGATGCGTTCGAGGGCAAATGGGGCGGGGCCTGCTATTTCCAGACCTACGAGTTTGTTGAAAACGGCGCCGACCTGCAGCAGATGCTGGACGCCGAGCGGGAACACCACCGCCTCACCAAGTCCGCGCCCGCGCGCAACCCGGCGGTCTGGGCCCACCATGTCACCTGGGCCAAGGTGCTGGTGGCCGCGATCGCGGCCCTGCACGAATCGCGCATCGTGCATGCCGACCTGAAGCCGGCCAATGCCTACCTGGTCAAGGACGCCACCATTGGCACCGGCTACCAGCTCAAGCTCATCGACATGGATTTTTCGCTGCTGGCCGACCGGCGGGCGCCCTGGCATGGCCATCAAGGCTATGTGGGAACCGACAACTACCGCTCCCCGGAACACCTGGTGCGCGGCTCGGTGCCCGGCCTGGCGTCGGACGTGTTCACCTGCGGGCTGATGCTTTATGAATTGCTGGCGGGCGAACACCCCTACTGGCGCGATGACCAGGCCGAGTACGCCAGCCTGGTGCAGGGGTACGCCGCCAAGCCGCCGGCGCTGGTCGGGCTGATGCCGGCGCCGGCCAGCAATGCCGAGGTGAGCGCCGCGCTGTACCGCTGCCTGTCGCCCGACCCGGCAGTCAGGCCGACCGCCGCCGAACTGCGTGCCGTGTTGAGCGGCCGCTCTGTGAAGGCGGAACCGGCCAAGCCAGCCGCGCGCGCCCCAGCTCCGGTCGTTCCTGCGGCTGGCACGGCAAAACCGGCCTCCGCTGTCGCCACGCCGTCCGCTCCTGCTTCCACCTCCGCCCCGCGCACGGTGGCCGAACCGATCACGTCCAACCGGCTCGAACTGACCGGCCCCGATGGCCGGACTGTGCAGATCGGCGTGCGCACCGAGCTGGGCAAGGCGCTGGCCAGGCAGTTCGGACCCGACGGCGAGTTCTGGGACAACCGCCAGTGCGTGATCGAGCGCAATGCGGGCCGGCAATGGGTGGTTTCTCCGGTGGCGGGAACCACCAACGAGACCCTCCTCAACGGCCAGGCCCTCACCGCGCCCCGCGCGCTTCGGCACGGCGACCTGATTGCCGTGGGCCGCCAGGCCAAGGGCGTGATCAAGCTGCCGCTGACCGCCCGGGGCCGCTGAACACGGAAGATGCCCCACGCCATGCAAACGCCTGCAACCCCTGCTTTGTCTCCGGCTTTGCCCCAGGCAACGGATGCACCTCAAGCCGCCGGTACTGAAGAACCGGGCCTGGTCATCTTGCCGCCCGCAGCCGTGACCGAGCCGCCTGCCCCAGAGGCGGGCGAACCAGCCCCCGAAACAGAGCCCGCGGCGGCGCCGGCTCCCCCGGCCTTGCCCGTCGTGGAGGTGCTGGAACTCGACTGGCGGGCAGTCCGCAGCGCGGCGCACGCGCCCGCCATTCGCGCCCGCATGCACACCGTGGTGCAGCGCATGGAAACCTGGCTCGACAGCGCGGACGGCCCGGTCATGCTGTTCGACGCAGACCGTTCGCACCCCGGCGACCGGGCCATCCGGGTGGCGCCTCAAGACACTGCGGGCCCGCTGTGGATCATCGGCGACCTGCATGGCGACCTGCTGGCGCTGGAGGCGTCGCTGGCGCAGATTCGCGCGCATGCGCAGGCCACCGGCGGCCCGACCCCCCGGATCATTTTTCTCGGCGACTTTTTCGACGATGAAGGGTTTGGCCTGGAGGTCTTGCTGCGCGTCTTTGAATTGATCATGGAGGCGCCTGGGCGGGTGTGCATCGTGGCCGGCAATCACGATGAAGCCCTGTCCTACGATGGCAGCCGGTTTGCCTCCAGCGTTTCCCCGTCGGATTTTTCAGATTTCCTCAATGCCAACCTGGCGCACGAATGGATAGAGCGCGCCGGCAAGCTGACGGTGCGCCTGGTCGCGCAGGTTCCGCGCGCCCTCTTTTTCCCCGACGGGCTGCTGGTGGCGCACGGGGGCTTCCCGCTGGCTGATCTGCACGCGAAGCTCATCGAGACAGAAAACTGGAACGATCCGGCCTGCCTGAGCGACTTCACCTGGTCCCGGGCGCACCCCAAGGCACGCCGCAAGATGCCCAACCGCTTCTCGCGCGGCAGCCAGTTCGGCTACGAGGACTTTGCCGATTTTTGCGCGCTCAGTGCCCGGCTGGGACGGCCGGTGACGCACATGGTGCGCGGACACGACCATGTCGAGGACCGGTATGCGCTCTACCCGGCCTACCATGCGCACCCGGTGCTGACCACCGTGGCGCTCTGCCGCCGCCTGGGCCGCGAGCAGTTCGGCCCCTACGAGCGGGCGCCCACCCTGGCCCGGGTGGTTGAAGCCGGCGTGCCGCAGGTGTACCGGCTGCATATCCCGGCCGCGCTGATCAACGAGGTTTTTCCGCAGCCCGACGCGGGCGGGGCAGCGGATGCCACGGCCGGCGGGAAGGCGTCTGCATGACCGGCGTTGTCCTGCGTTGCCCGAACTGTGGCACCACCCGTGGAGCGCCCGGCGAGTGCGAAGCCTGCCATGAGGCGCAGGTCCGCTATTACTGCACCAACCACGCGCCCGGCCGCTGGCTGGACGCACCGGCATGCGCGCAATGCGGAGCGCGCTTTGGCGTGGCGGCACCACCGCCGGCGCCCGCCGCGCCCCGCGCCCCACGTCGAAACCCGGCTCCGGCCCGGCCGCCCGCACCGGCGACGCCCACTTCACGTCCGCATTACCGGCCTGCGGAGCCGCCCAGACCCGGCACAGGCATGGAGCGCCCTGAACGCCCGCGCCCGGCCCCGGAACGCGAATTCGATTTGCGCGATTCGCGCGAATTTCCCGAGGCGCGCGAGCCCAGGCCGACCAGCCTGCAGGAACTGATCCTGGCCGCAGCCCGCGCGCGCTCCAGATCGCGTGAAGCAGGGCCCTACCCCGGCGCGGCGCCAACCGGGCGAGGCCTGGGCGGCTGCCTGGGGCGCTTTGTGCTTTTGGTGGTGTTTTTCTTTTTGGCGCTGGTCAGCGGCTTGTTCCTGTTCGGCGGATCGCTGCTGCGGCTGTTTTTTCCTTTTTGACGGCTTTCCCGCCTTGGCTCCTTCCCCCGCTGGGGGAAAGAGAAATACCGGGAAAGCCAGGAAACTGGCGCAGGTTATGACCAAAACGGGCTCCAGCGCAGGCAGCGCCTGCGCAAGCAGCTATTAGTTCAGGAGCAGCAAGCTGCCCGGCTTCGCTGTTGCCAGCGCAGGTGAAACCGCTCCAGAAATGGAATCGACACTCGACTGACACGCGCGCAACGCGTCCAGGCAGGCGACGCATCGCCCAACTCTTTTTCACCTCAGCTCAGCCCAGTTCCACCATGGTTCCCAGCCCGGTAAGAAACGCGGCTTTCACCACCGATCGCGGATAGATCAGCTGCACCGCCGCGCGGTAGGTGCGCATCTGCGCAAGCAGGGCCGGCTGCAGTTCGGGCTGGGGCGCCGATTTATAGTCCAGCACCCACCACTGCCCTTCATGCCCGGCATCCTTGCGCTGCACCAGACGGTCCAGCCGCAGCGGCTGGCCCCGGTACACCAGATCGACCTCGTTGGCCTGCCAGGCCACGGCGTCATCGCACCAGGCCCAAGCGCCAGCGCCTTGCACAATGCACTGCGCCAGCGCCAATGCCTTGGCGGCCTGCGCCGGGCTGAGCCGGAATTCGCGCCCGACCGCGACCACATGCGCAGGCGTCCACGGGCCGCCCCACTCCAGCAGGCGATGCATCGCCTTGCCAAGCCGTGCATTGGCCGGGTCTTCTGGCGCAAGCGCATCGGCGGGTGGCGCCAGGGTTTTCGTGCCGGCCAGGACGGGCAGCTCGGGGAGGTGAAACACGTCGGCCAAGGCGCCAGCCGGCGGCTCGCCTGCAGGGGCGAGGCCGGTCGCCCCGGTGTCAACCCGGAGCGCCACGCTTTCGAGCCCAGGCGCCATGTCCAGCGCAGCCACCCGTTCCTGCAGGCGCCGCCACCAGCTGTCGGGGGTCGGGCGATGCGGCTCGATGGAAGAAATTGCCAACGTATGCCGGGCCCGCGTCATGGCGACATACAGGGCGTTGAGCTCTTCGCGCTGGCGGGCGGCCTGCTCGGCGGCCAGCGCGGGCATGGCGCAGGCGGGGGGCCTGACCTCGCTGAGCAAAAACACCAGCTTGCGCGGCGCCGCTGCTTCGCCCGGCCAGTCCACCAGCACGCCCATGGTGTCGGCGTGGCGCGGGGCGGTGTCGGTGTCCAGCAGCAGCACGGCCTCGGCCTCAAGCCCTTTGGCCCCATGAATCGTCAGCAGCCGCACCGCACCGGGGTTGACCGCCACCGGGGCCTGCAGTCCGCCCGCCTTCAGCGCCCGCACCAGGCCATAGGGGGTGGCATAGCGCCCGCCGTCGCGACCCAGCGCCACGCCAAGCAGCGCGCGCAGATTGGCCAGCACGGTCTGGCGCTGGCTGGCCGGCGCGGCCGCGGCAAAACGCGCCAGCACATCGCCGTCGTCGTAGATGGCCTGCAGCGCGTCGTGCGGCGGCAGGCTGTCCAGCCAGCCTTTCCAGCGAGTCAAAACCGTCCCCAGCCCTTGCAGTTCCTGCGCAAGCAGCTCTGTTTTTTGTAGCAGCTCATACCACGGCAGGTTCAGTTCCCGCTTCAGCAGCGCCAGCTGCACCAGGCTGGTGTCGGGCAGGCCAAAAAGCGGCGAGCGCAAGGCCCGCGCCAAGGACAGGTCGTGCTGCGGCGACACCAGCACGTCGAGCAGCGCCACCATGTCCAGGACTTCGCAGCAGTCGATCAGGTCGATTTTCTCGCCGATCTGCGCAGGAACGTTTAGCGCCCGCAGGGCCTGCTGCAGCGGCAGCAGGCCGGCCCGCCTGCGCGACAGCACCATCACGCCGGAGGGCTGGAGCCCGGCCTGCAGCTGGCTTGCAATCCAGTCGGCGGCCTGCCGGGCCTCCAGGGTGCGCAGGGTTTCCTCGGGCAATTCGCGCGGCGTGGTCAGGCTGTCGCGCCAGGCGCCCGGCTGGTCATCGGCGTCGCCCGCCCGGTTGCGCGCGATCGGCGGCAGGCAATGGGTCGATCCGGCACGGGTGGAATCGGTCGTGTGGTCCCGAAAGCCGTCATAGCCATCCACCACCCGGGCCTGGCCCATGACGGCATTGACGCAGCCGATCACGGCCAGCGCATTGCGGCGGGTGTGGTCGCAGCTGAGCAGATCGCCCCCCAGTCCTTCGACGACGAAGGCCTGCGCCGCCCGGAACACCTGCGGCTCGGCGCGCCGGAAACGGTAGATGCTCTGCTTCGGGTCGCCGACCAGAAACACGCTGGGCGCCGCGCCCGCGCCGCCATAGCCGCTCAGCCAGGACGACAGCGCCTGCCACTGCAGCGGGTTGGTGTCCTGGAACTCGTCGATCATCAGGTGCTTGATGCGCGCATCCAGCCGCTCCTGCACCCAGCCGGCCAGCACCGGGTCGCCCAGCATGACCAGCGCCGCCCGCTCGACATCGTTCATGTCGATCCACCCGTGCGCGCGCTTGAGCTGGGTGTACTGCGCGATCAGCAGCCGCGTCAGCCGGGCCATTCGCTGCTGGTGCAGCCAGGCTTCATGCTGCACACGCGCCTGGCAAAGCGCCTGCAGCTCAGCCTCGGCATCTTGCGCCGGCGAAAATTTGGCGAGGTTTTGCGTCAACCGGTCGTCACCGGCCACGAAAAATGCCTTGCGCAGCATGTCGCACCGGGCCGACAGGTCGCTCACGGCAAAGGCGTCAATCACGGCGGCAGCGGCCTTTTGCGGTGTCTTGTTCTTTTCAGCCGCAAGCTCGCGCGCGCGCTCCAGCCAGATGCTTTTTGCCAGCGGCGTTCCCAGCGCGGCTTGCGGAAACGCCAGACCGGCAAAGGCCGGAAACTGCACATCGAAGGGCTGGACCGACGCGTCGACCACGCCTTTTTCGTCCGCCAGCAGGAATTCGGTTCGCTTGTCCAGCGCAGCCTGCAGCGCCTTGTCGGCCTGAAAGCGGCCATGGCCGGACACCAGCGCCTCAAAGTCGGCCTTCAAAAGCGCATCGGCCGCCAGCGCGGCGTAAAACGGCCGCCACACCAGCGCCCGGGCAGGCGCATCGTCTTCCAGCAGTTCGTAGTTGGCGGGCATGCCGAGCCGATGCAGCACCGCCACCGGCGCGCTGCGCAGCAAGGCGGCAAACCAGCTGTGGAAGGTGCGGATCTGCACCGCCCGCCCGCTGGCCAGCAGGGTGCGGTATAAATTTGACAGCTGCCTGCGCATGTCCTGGCTGGCCTGCGGGCTGATCTGGCTCGAAACGCCGCGCATGGCAAGTTCCTGGCGCAGCGTGGCGTCGTCGGCATGGGTGAATTTCTGCAGCCACTCGTCCAGCCGTTCGCGCATTTCACCGGCCGCCTTCTTGGTGAAGGTGATCGCCAAAATTTCCTGCGGCCGAACCGGCTCCCGCGCACTGCCGTCCGCATGGGGCGGCCCATTGGCGCCGTCAAGCAGCGCCCGCACGATGCGCGACACCAGCATCCAGGTCTTGCCCGCCCCGGCACAGGCCTCGACCGCCACGCTGCGGCGCGGGTCGCAGGCAATCGCATAAAAGGCGTCGGCCGAAACAGGCCGGCCATTGCATTCGTAGGCAGCGGTCATGGTTGGTAGGGCTTCATGATTTCGATGTTCAGGAGGCCATCAGGAATGGCAAGCGCGGGCATGAAAGGCAATCGAACCGGGGCGCCAGGACATCAGGATGCGCCGGGCTGGATTCGGAGAGGCGCCCATCCGCCTTCCCCAGCGGGGGAAGGCAGAAAACGGACACGAGAAAATAGATGCATACCGTAGCACTTGGAGCAGCAAACCAGGCGCGGCAGCGAGCGCCGGCCCCTCCCCGCCCGCGCCAGCCAGGGCCGCGGAACCGGCTTTGCCGGACCGCAGGCGCAGCGGCCCCCTCGGGCGGCAGCGCAGTACGCGAAGCGACAAGCGTGGGGGCAACATCACCAGAAATCCTTGCGGCACAGGCCGCGTGCCGCGCAGTAGGTACATACCTTGCCCTCGCCCAGCGCCTGCAACGTTACTCCCTGGGCAATGCGCGCCATGTCCGCCAGAATGCCGTCGATCAGTGCATCGCGCAGCGCAACGATGTCGGTTTGCTCGTAGGTACGGGTGGGCTCCTTTTCACCCAGGTTCACATAGGCCGCCGTTAGCGTGTCGTCAGGCATCAGGGCGGCATAAAACGCCAGTTGCGCGTCTTCCAGGCCCTGCTTGATGCGATCGGCGGTGGTTGCCCGGGGCTCGGTTTTATAGTCGATCAGCAGCAAGCCGCCGTCGGCCTGCCGGTCCATGCGGTCGATCTGGCCGATCAGCGTCAATGGGCCAAGCGGTGTTTCGCGCCAGATTTCAGCGTCTTCAAACCGGGCACCCGTGGCCTCATGGCCAGCCAGCCATGCCAGGTAGCCTTCGCGCACCGGCTCCCAGGCGGCGGCAAATGGCAGGAATTCGCTGGTGCTCAGGCCCATCGCCCTGGTGGCCTGCTCAGCCGCTATGTTAATCATAGCTACCCGCGCAGGCAGGTCCTGCGCTGGAGACACTTTTAATGCTTGATGGAAGCTGCAGAGCAGGCTGTGCAGCCAGTTGCCGAAATCACGCTTGCCCAGTTCGCTTTCCAGCTCGTCCGACGCCTGCAGCCCCAGCTGGCGCAGCGCAAAAAACCGGTACGGGCAGGCGCGCAAATCGCCATAGCTGCTGGCCGACAGCCGCCCGACCGGCAAGGCCTCGCCAGTGGGCAGCGGGCGGGGCGTGGGCCGGGCCGCCACGGCGCGAACCGGGCGCGGGTCGGGCGCCCGGTCAGCCGGGTCGCGGCGGCTCAGGAGCAGTTCTTGCACAAAGCCGCTGGGCATCAGGCGTTCGCCGGCCTCGCTGGTGCGCCAGAGCAGGTCCACCCGCGACAGCTGCAGCGCATGCTCCCAGACCCGCCGGGCCTCGCGGGCAATCGCCTCGCGGGACGGCAGACCGAGCAGTTCCCGCTGGCTGGCCGTCCACTGGCCAGGCGGCTCGGGCGAGACCGGCAGGCGTATTTCGTCGCAACCGGGCAGCACCACGGCCCGCACGGTGCGCCCCAGCAGTTGCGCCAGCGGCAGGATGACCACCTGCTCGGCTGCCGGGTGCTCAGGTGAAAAAGTTTGCGCCTCCAGCGCCTGGTTCACCCAGCTGGTGAACTCCCTGAGCTTCATGACGGGCGCTGACTCGAACTCGCTGTCGGCTCCTTCGTAAAGGCGCAGCACATCCAGCACCAAGTGGCCGGCCGCATCTTGCGCAAGCGGCTCCCACTGTCCGCTCCACTGCAGGGCAGCGCGCACATCGCGCAGCCAGACGGCCAGGGGACGCGCGCGCGACAGCTTGTCGCGCTGCGCGTTCACCTGCCGCGCCAGGGGCTGGGCGACCGCCAGCACCTGCAGCGGCGCTGCGGGCAGGTCGCGCCAGACCCTGAGGCCGAACTTGCGCACTTCGGCTTCGGCCGCCGCCACGACGCCCGGATCGAAAGCGGGCGCATTTTTGAGCCAGTCCAGCACCGCATCGGAGGGCACGTCCCAGGGCAAGGCGCGCAGCAGGCCCATCACGTTGGCGGCCGCGCGGGTGGTCGAGAGCGTCCAGCCGGTTTCATCGCGCATGGCCACGCCGCGTTCGGCCAGCATGGCGCCGACGCGGCGGGTGAGCTGGCGGTCCTGCGCCACCAGCGCGACCGGGCTTCGCCCTTGCGCCAGATGGCCCAGCACGCAGGCGGCCGCCCGCTGGGCCTCGTCTTCCGTGTCCAGCGCGGCATGCAGACGCGGCAAGGGCGGCTCTGAAAAGCCCGGCCCCTCCAGGGGAAGGCACAGCGCCATCGACAGCGCCCGCGCGCCAAAATGCACTTTCAGCGCCTCGGTCACCGGCTCGACCTGAAAACCCTCGATCGTCACCAGCAGCGCTGGCTGCGCCTGGAACAACCGGTCCGAAGGATAGGCGCACGCCGCGACCCATGCCAGGGCAATCCGGCCCACGGCGGCTTCCAGCGCCAGCACCGGGGAATCCAGGCCCACGCCGAGCGCATCGGCGAGCGTCTCGCTCCAGGCCTGGCGTTCGTCAGGCCGCACCGCCGCAGCCACCCGGCTCAGGCTCCAGGCGGCCTCGACCAGGCGGCCGGCCAGCGCATCTTGCTGCGCCACCAGTCCGGCCTGGCCCAGGAGCGAGGCGGCCGTCAGCATGTCAACCGATACATCCATGCGCAGGTCAACCCCCGCCGGGGTGAACATGCCCAGCGTGCCGCCCAGGCTGCCGGCCCAGGTCAGCGTTGTTTCAAAGCGGGGAACGAAAAACGTATGGCCCGCGCCTTCAGCCCAGGCCTGGCGCGCCTGCTGGATCAGCTGGGCATAGGGAAGCAGCACCACCACCTCGGCGGGGTGGACACCATGCGTGGCAATGCTGTCGGCCAGCCGGGCCATTGCCTGGCGCCAGCACCGTGTCGAAAAAGAGGCAGCCGCATCGGCCGGCCCATAGGATGCAGACAGGGACATGAAAGACCGGAAAGTGTGGATGGTGAACTAAAACAACAGGCGAACCCATGGGCTTGGCTATCGGCGGCATAGGCATGGCCGAGCGCCTGGCACCGTGCTTTCTGCCACAATTGACCGCAACTTTATCGTTGTTTCCCATCGTAACCAGACCAAGGAGCCGCCATGGCCAATGAACTGATCAAACATACCACCGATGCCACCTTTGATGCCGACGTGCTCAATTCCCCTACCCCGGTGCTGGTGGATTACTGGGCCGAATGGTGCGGTCCCTGCAAGATGATTGCCCCGATTCTTGATGAGGTCGCCACCGGCTACCAAGGCAAGCTGCAGATCGCCAAGATGAATGTGGACGAAAACCGCGAAATTCCCGCCAAGTTCGGCATTCGCGGCATTCCGACCCTGATGCTCTTCAAGGACGGCGAACTGGCCGCCACCAAGGTCGGCGCATTGAGCAAGTCCCAGCTGACCGCTTTCATCGACCAGCAGCTCGCTTGAGCGTTTCAGGCCGGAAGTGCTGCCAGGCGCTTTCGGCTTTGTTGTTTCTTGCCGGGTCAGTTGCCCATCCCATCCGGGTTGCGCGCAAAATCAGACGCTTCAGCCTCAAAATCACCGGTTTTACTGTCCGGATTTCCTGTCATAATGCTTCTCATTCGCCCGCCGGCTGCTGCCGGCGGGTTCGAGTTCACGGTTTGTAAGCCATCTTTCTGACGCGGCTTCTTTTCAAACCTCCCCCCGTTCTCCTAATTCAACTCCGCAAGGAGTAATTCCATGCACTTAAACGAACTCAAGGCGCTGCACGTGTCTGAAGTCCTCAAGCAGGCCGAAGCCCTTGAGATCGAAAACGTCGGCCGGATGCGCAAGCAGGAGTTGATGTTCGCCATCATCAAAAAACGCGCCAAGACGGGCGAAACCATTGTGGCCGATGGCGTGCTGGAAGTGCTTCCCGATGGCTTCGGCTTCCTCCGCGCGCCTGATTCAAGCTACACGGCCAGCACCGATGACATCTATATCAGCCCGAGCCAGATCCGCCGCTTCAACCTGCACACCGGCGACATGATCGAAGGCGAGGTGCGCACGCCCAAGGACGGCGAGCGCTATTTCGCGCTCAACAAGCTCGACAAGATCAATGACGGCGCGCCCGAGGACAACAAGCACAAGGTCATGTTCGAGAACCTGACGCCGCTGTTCCCGCGCGAGCAGTTCAAGCTCGAACGCGACATCAAGGCCGAGGAAA
>JAQGLT010000013.1 GCA_028292745.1 Polaromonas sp.
CCAGGCCCTTTTCTTTGAGCCGCACGGCTTCTTCCAGGGCAATCTCATCAAAGGGGTTCATGCTCATCTTCACGTTGGCGATGTCCACGCCCGTGCCGTCCGATTTGACTCGCACCTTCACGTTGTAGTCAACGACGCGCTTGACAGGGACCAGGATTTTCATGACAGGACTCCAAAGTTGATGAGTTGACGTTGACGTAAACGTAAGCGGGCATTTTATGCCGCCGAATTCATGATGCGCTGCGACCACCGCGCCAAACGGCAATCCATCGCAGGTGAAACAAAAATAGAACGATCGTTCTATTTATTATAAAGGGGCTGTTTTCTCTGATCAAAGCATTCTTGCCGGCCACGGTCCTGAAGCGGGCAGCAAGCCCCGATCAGCGCCCGGCGATGGCGCGGCATCAATATCACCTGCTCCGCAAAGGAAGGGCAATGCTTGCTGCAGTGAGCTGGGTCACCCGTGCCTCGAGCCGTCCGGCCCCGATGTGCGGGAGGCGGATGCGGCCATGACGAAAAAGCGGGCAGGTCACGGCGCCGCTGCCGGCCACTGCGGCTTTCTTTTATCGATGAAGGCCTGCACGCCCTCCTGCGCCGCCGGATGCATCATGTTGCAGGCCATGGTCTGGCCGGCCAGCTGATAGGCCGCCTCGATGCCGGTTTCACGCTGCTGGTAAAACAGCGCCTTGCCCATGGCGATGGCCTCCCGGGGCTTGGACAGCACCGCCTGCACCATTTTTTCGACCTCGGCATCCAGCGCCTCCAGGGGCACGACCCGGTTGACCAGCCCCCGGACACGCGCCTCGTCGGCCGTGATGAATTCGCCCGTCAGCAGCATTTCCATGGCCTGCTTGGCCGGCATGTTGCGCACCAGCGGCACGCTGGGCGTGGCGCAGAAGAGGCCGACATCGATGCCGTTGACGCCAAAGCTGGCCTGGCTGCTGGCGACGGCCAGGTCGCTCTGCGCCACCAGCTGGCAGCCGGCGGCGGTTGCCAGGCCCTGGACCTTGGCAATCACCGGCACCGGCAGCTTTTGGATGCCGAGCATCATGCGGCTGCATTGGGCGAACAGCTTCTGGTAGTAGGCCAGCTCGGGCCGGCTGCGCATTTCCTTGAGGTTGTGGCCGGCGCAAAAGGCCCGGCCGGCAGCCGACAGCACCACGATGCGGGCCAAGGGGTCGCCCGCCACGGCGTCCAGCGCCGCTTGCAGCGCGGCCAGCATCTCTTCGCCCAGGGCATTGAAAGTGGACGGCCGGTTGAGCACCAGGCTGTGAACGCCGCGCGCGTCCCAGGTATGAAGCACCGGCGGCGGGCCGGTGTCAACGCTGGACGGCGGCGAGGATGAGGAAGCAATGGCGTTCATAGAAAAAACTCCTAAAGATCGGCCAGCACCCGCACATGCGCCTCGACGCTGCGCCCCAGAGCGCTGAAGTTGTAGCCGCCTTCCAGCGCGGACACGATGCGGCCCTTGGCGTGGCGCCGGGCCACATTCTTGATGCGTTCGGTGATCCAGGCGTAATCCTGCTCGTTCAGGTTCATCTGGCCCAGATCGTCCTCCCGGTGGGCGTCAAAGCCGGCGCTGATGAAGATCATTTCCGGCCTGAAGGCTTCCAGCCGGGGAATCCACAGCATCTCGATCAGCTCACGCACGTCGAATCCCTTGGTGTAGGCCGGCACCGGCACATTCACCAGGTTGGCGGCATGCGTGTCGGCGCCGCTGTAGGGGAAAAAAGGGTGCTGGAAAAAGCTCACCATCAGGATGCGGTCGTCGCCCTTGACGATGTCCTCGGTGCCGTTGCCGTGGTGCACGTCGAAATCGACAATCGCCACCCGTTTCAGGCCGTGGCGCGCCAGCGCGTACTTGGCGGCAATCGCCACATTGTTGAAAAAGCAAAAGCCCATGGCCTTGCCGCGCTCGGCATGGTGGCCGGGCGGGCGCACCGCGCAGAAGGCGTTTTCCAGCTCGCCGGCCAGCACGCTGTCGGTGGCGGCAATCATCGCGCCCGCCGCGCGCAGCGCGGCGTTCCAGGTGTGCGCGTTCAGTGCCGTGTCGGGGTCGATCTGCACGTAGACCGGGCCGCCGGCCTGAATGTCGTCGGCAAGTTGGTCGCTCAGGCCGCGCAGCGCCGCCACCATCATCCTGTCGTGCGCCAGCTCGATGTCGCCAATGGCCGCCGGCGGCGCTTCGCGGCGCTGCAGCGCGTCGGCCACGCCGCTGATCAGCAGGCGCTCCTCGATCGCGTCGAGCCGTCCGGGACACTCTGGATGCCCGGCGCCCATCTCGTGTTTCCAGCAATCCGGATGGGTGAAATAGCCAGTCGTGTTCATGATGGGTAAATCATGTTAAAAGTTGCGTATGGTCCAAAACATGCACGTCAAAGAAAAACTCCAGGCGCTTTTAAATCAGCTTAACACGGTGATTGTGGGCAAATCCCCGCAGGTCAGCGACTGCGTGGCCTGCCTGCTGGCGGCCGGCCACCTGCTGATCGAGGACGTTCCGGGCGTGGGGAAAACCACGCTGGCCCATGCGCTGTCGCGCTCGTTCGGCCTGCAGTTCTCGCGGGTCCAGTTCACGGCCGACCTGATGCCCAGCGACCTGTCGGGCGTGTCGATCTACGAGCGCCAGAAGGAAAGCTTCGTGTTTCACCCCGGCCCCATGTTCGCCCAGGTGCTGCTGGCCGACGAGATCAACCGCGCCAGCCCCAAGACCCAAAGCGCGCTGCTGGAGG
>JAQGLT010000073.1 GCA_028292745.1 Polaromonas sp.
TCTTGGCATGGGTTTTCAGGCCCATCACGCCATAGACCACCTGGGCACCGATGGACTCAAGCATTTCGGCCCAGTTGATGTTGGCCTCCTCGTCAAACCGCGCCTTGAGCTCGACCACCACGGTGACTTCCTTGCCGCGCCGCACCGCCTCGCGCAGCAGCAGCATCAGTTCGGAGTCGGTGCCGGTTCGGTAAATGGTCTGCTTGATGGCCAGCACCTGCGGGTCGTTGACCGCCTCGCGCAGAAAAGCCAGCACGCCGTCAAAGCTCTCGAACGGCTGGTGAATCGACACATCGCCCTGGCGGAGCCGCTCGAAAAACGATTCGCCTGCCTGCAGCTGCCTGGGGTAACACGCCTTGTAGCGGGGAAACAGCAATTTCGGGTCGTTCACCAGGTCCACCAGCTGCGTCAGCCGCACCAGGTTGACCGGCCCATGCACCCGGTACAGCGCCAGCGCCGGCAGATCGAACTGCTTGAGCAGGAAATTGGAAAGGTAGTCCGAGCAGCCTGCCGACACCTCCAGGCGGACGGCCTGGCCGTAGTGGCGCTGCTCCAGCCCCAGGCGCAAGGCGGTGCGCAGGTTTTTCACGTCGTCCTCGTCGACTTCCAGGTCGGAATGCCGGGTGACGCGGAACTGCGAGAATTCGCCAACCTTGCGGCCCGCGAACAGGTCCGCCAGGTGCGCCCGGATGACGCTGGACAGCGCCAGGAACAGCTTGCTGCCTTTTTCAGCGCCCCGGCTGGGCATGTGGATCAGGCGCGGCAGCACCCGGGGCACTTTGACGATGGCAATTTCGTTCTCGCGCCCGAAGGCATCATGCCCGCCCAGGCGGACGATGAAGTTCAGCGACTTGTTGGCCACCTGCGGAAAAGGGTGCGAAGGATCAAGCCCGACGGGAATCAGCAGGGGTCGCACCGCGCGCTCGAAGTAGGCTTTGACCCAGCGCCGCTGCGCGGCATTGCGCTCACCATGCGAGACGATGCGAATGCCGTGCTGCTCGAACGCGGGCAGCAGCTGGTCGTTGTACAGCGCGTACTGGCGCGCCACCATGTCATGGGCCATGGCCGACAGCGCCTTGAACGACTGGGCCGAGTACGTTCCCTTTCGCTCGTTGCTGCGGGCCGCCGTCAGGTGGGGGGCCGCCCTGACCTCGAAAAACTCGTCCAGATTGGAAGACACGATGCAAAGAAACCGCAGCCGCTCCAGCAGGGGCACGTCGGTGCGCCGCGCCCAGTCGAGCACCCGCTCGTTGAAGGCAAGAATGCTGTGGTCGCGGTCAAGGAACTTCACAGGCACAGGCGCGCTATCGGCGCGCAGCGAAACGGACGAGGTGGACGGAGCGGGCAGAGTGGATAAAGGCAAGGCAGGTCTTTGTCATCAAAAAAATAGCCCTCAGTGTGAAGCGGTTCCATGACAGCGGTGTGACAAGCCAGCCGCCCACGGCGCAACGGCTGCTGCATCCACCCGGTAGGCCCGTGCTTGTCATTTTTGCTCTTTCTTAAGAAAAACAGGGCTGTAGCGCATGCTGGTCATGCGCAGCCAGCTATCTATTTTATAGCGCCCGATTTAGCGCAGCCTGCGTGATGGATGACAGCGTGCCACGCGTGGTGATGACTTCCGGGTCCAGTGTCACCTCGATCAGCGTGCCTTCCGGCCGGGCCAGCGCGGCCAGCAGTTCGGCCTCGAATTCGGCTGTGCGGGTGATACGCACGCCGGCGTAGCCATAGGCGCGCGCCAGCGCCGCAAAGTCCGGGTTGTTCAGGCGCGAGCCGCTTTCATGCTGCGGGTATTGGCGCTCCTGATGCATGCGGATGGTGCCGTACATGCCGTTGTTGAGCAGCACGATGATGCTTTTCGCGCCGTGCTGCACGGCGGTCGCCAGCTCCTGGCCGTTCATCAGAAAATCGCCGTCGCCGGCAATCGTGAAGGCCACGCGGCCGGTCGTGATGGCGGCCGCGATGCCTGCCGGCACCCCGTAGCCCATGGCCCCGACGGTCGGCGCCAGCTGCGTCTTGTGCCCTTTGGCCAGTCCGTGGTGCTTGAAAAAACGGTGCACCCAGCTGGCGAAATTGCCGGCGCCGTTGGTCAGCACCGCATTGGGGGGCAGGTGTTGTTGCAGCATGCCGACGATGGCCGGCATGTCGATGTCGCCCGGCAAGGCCTGCGGCGCCAGGTTGGCAAGGTACTCTTCATGGGCCGACGCGGTCCAGGCCTCCCAGGGCAGGCTGACCGGCGCGGTCAGCACCTCCAGCGAACGCGCGGCGGCATTCATCGTGGCGTTGATCACCAGGTCAGCCTGAAACACACGGTTGAGCTCTTCGGCGCTGGCATGAATGTGCACCAGCTTTTGCCTGGGCTGGGGCGCCTCGATCAGGGTGTAGTTGCCGGTTGTCATTTCGCCCAGGCGGGGGCCGATGGCGATGATCAGGTCGCTGGCCTTCACGCGCGCGGCCAGTTTCGGGTTCAGGCCGATGCCGACATCGCCCGCATAGAGCGGATGGTGGTTGTCAAACGTGTCCTGGAACCGAAAGGCATTGCCGACCGGCAGTTTCCAGTTTTCGGCGAACCGCTGCAGCGCCTGGGCCGACTGCGGCGTCCAGCCGCCGCCGCCGGCGATGACCAGCGGCTGCCTTGCGGCCAGCAGCATTTCGCGCAGGGTGCGCAGCGAGCCTGGGTCGCTCCAGGCCTGCACCGCCTCGACCCGTGGCAGCGGCTGGGCAGCGGTCATGCGGGTCAGCATGTCTTCGGGCAGCACCAGCACGACCGGCCCGGGCCGGCCGTTCATGGCGGTGGCGAAGGCGCGGGCCACGTATTCAGGGATTCGGTCCGCGTCGTCGATGCGCTCGACCCGTTTGGCGAACCCCTTGGTGCTCGGGCCGAAAAAGCTCAGGTAGTCGACTTCCTGGAACGCCTCGCGGTCGCGGCAGTCGCTGGCCACGTCGCCCACCAGCAGCACCATCGGCGTCGAATCCTGGAAGGCGGTGTGCACGCCGATGGAGGCGTTGGCGGCGCCCGGCCCGCGCGTGACCATGCACACGCCCGGCCGCCCGGTGAGCTTGCCATGGGCCTCGGCCATGAAGGCCGCGCCGCCTTCCTGGCGGCAGGTGACAAACTGGATCTGCCCCTGCCGGGCATGCAGGCCATCGAGCACGGCCAGGTAGCTTTCACCGGGAACGCCAAATGCATGGGTGACGCCCTGGGCCAGGAGGCAGTCGACAAGAAGGTGGCCGGCAAGTTGTTGGGTCATGCTTTTATTGTGCCCTCAGCCACGGCATCGCGCGTCATGCCGGGCCAGGGCGCTTGCGGCCTGCAGCGCCCGGATTATTCCGGCGTGCCCGGATCAGCGTCGCCGCCGCCCGCCTCCAGCGCCTGCCTGGAGAGTTCCTCATCGCTCAAGGGCGGCACCTCTTCCAGCGCGGCCAGCTCTTCGAGGAGCGCATCGTCGGGGGGTTCATGGCCCAGCAGGACTTCTTCGATGCGCTGGGTCGACGTTTCGGCGTGAATCGCCTCGACGCCGCTGGTGGCGGGCGGAAACTTGTCCGCCAGATCGGCCATGACAGCTTCCGATTTTTCTTCTACCCAGCGGACAAAGTCATTGCTGGCGGGGGTTTGGGATGCAGTCATTGAAGTCTCCTAAAGTTGAAAATGGCACAACCCATGCCGTCTGCTGCCAATGTACGCCTGCAAACCCGGCAGCGCAACAGGCGCATACCGCCGCAGGACGTCAGGCCGCCAACGGCGCCACGGGTGCCACAGGCTCGGGCGGCCCGGCCGGCTCTTCCCTGACCAGCATGGTGGGCGGCTTGCCCAGCGAAATCCCGGCGTCGCGCAGCCGCTTGAGCACGTCGAACAGCAAGTCGCTGCGCACGCCGTAAGCCATGCGGGGCGAACTCACGAAGCCGGTGGCGTTGAACACCAGGCCGGCGCTGTCAATGCCGTCGAGCTGCACATTGGGGGCCGGCTCGCTCAGCACCTCCGCATGCGCCTCGAACGCTTCGCGAATGAGGTTTTTCACCTGCTCGGCGTCGCTCACCAGCGGCACCGGCAGCTTGAGCTGCACCAGTCCCATGGGATTGGCGTGGGTGACATTGCGAACCGTCTTGGTGATGAACTCCGAATTGGGAACGATCACGGTGGAGCGGTCGCCCATCTGGATCTCGGTGGCCCGCACATTGATGCGGCGGATGTCGCCCTCGATGCCGCCCAGCGACACCCAGTCGCCCACTTTCACCGGCCGCTCGGCCAGCAGGATCAGCCCCGAGACAAAGTTCTGCACCACGGCCTGCAGGCCGAAACCGATGCCCACGGACAGGGCGCTGGCCACCCAGGCCAGCCGCTCCAGCCCGATGCCCACGGCGGCCAGTCCCATCGAGATCGCCATGACGTTTCCGATGTAGCCAAAGAGCGTTGCCGCCGACAGCTGCATGCCCCGGTCCATGGAGGTCGTGGGCAGAAAATGATTGGTCAGCCAGCGCCTGACCATGCGCACCCCCAGCATGGCCAGCACCATCACCAGCAGCGCCTGCAGCACCGACACCGGGCGAATCTGAAATTCGCCGATCGAAATGCCCTGGTGGAGCTGGTCGGCCCGCTGGAACAGCTCGGTCGGCCCCTCGCCAAAAGGCGCCAGCAAGAGCAGCAGCGTCAGCAGCACCACCACCAGGCGGCCTACGCCCGACAGGAGCACCGCAGCCTGCTCGCGCACCTTGAACAATGCCGGGGCGGGCTGGGCGGCCGTGCCTGCCGCGCCGGCATCCGTTTCCAGCACGGCTGTTTTGGGGCAAAGCAAGGTGGTGAAGCCATCGTCGATCACCACGATCAGCAGATAGGCGGTTCCCAGCACCACCAGAATCCATACCATCTGCTGCACCAAGAAACTGCCAAACGCCACATACCCCAGCAGCAGCGCCAGCACGCTGACAGCCGAGGCGAACCAGGCAAGGCCCACCACGGCGGTCAGCCACAGCGGACTGGCGGGCCACCCGGCAGCACCGGGCTCGCGCAAGGCCTGCTTGCGTGCCCGGTGGCTTTGCAGCAGCGCCAGCATCATGACCAGCGCCATGGCCAGCGCGACGATGCAGCCCGCCGCCACCGTGGTCGCCAGGCTGGCATTGACCTGCGCCGTGAGCCGCGAAGCCACCCAGGTCAGCACAATGAGCACCGCCAGGACGGACGGCATCCAGCGCAGCCTGAGCGCCAGCGCATCGGGCAGGGGAAGCAGTCGCCACGACGGCCGGCCCGGCAGCAGCAGGGCATGGCCCAGCCCCAGGACAAAGCCGCCGAAGCAGATCACGCCGGCCAGCCCGCTGAACAGCGGAACGACGGCGTCGGGCAACGGTGTGGTCCAGCCCAGCCCGAGGTAGATCGCCTGCGCCATCAGCCCGGCCGTGGCAGCGGGCAGGACCACCAGCGTCCAGGCGTGCAGCGAGCGGCGCAGGCGACCAGGGGGCACACGCGTGGTGGTCAGCTTCAGCAGCGCCCGGTGCGCCCACCAGGCCAGCCCCAGCAGCACCGCCAGCGCCAGCCCGATGCCCGTCCAGATCGTGCCGCCGCTGGCCTGGGCGGACGCCAGCACCCCGTTGAGCATGCGACTGGCGCGCCGCAGGTCGCTCGGCAGTTCCAGCCGCAGATCAGACCAGAAGAGTTTGCTGACGATGGAAGCGCCGCGCTCGCCCAGGCGGGCCTGGAACTCGGCGCGCCGCAGTGATGAAATCTGGCCGGCCTTCTGGTCGCTCTCCACCGCCAGCAGCCTGGCACGCTTGAGCTGCGCGTCCAGCACGGCGCGGCCTTTGTTCAGCGTAGCGCGAAGGGCGGCCACGTCAGGCGCCTCTGGCTGACCCGGCGTGAGCGGCCCCAACTCATCAAGCCGCGCCTGCAGACTGGCCAGCTGCGGCTCCAGGGCGACGATGGCGGCTTCGGCTGCGGCGCCGGCGCCGAGCACCTGGGCCCGCAGGGCCGGCAGGTCCACCCCGTCTTTCGCGGGGGCCTCCAGCGTCTTGTTGGCCTTGTCGATCTGGGCCCGCGCCGTGTCCAGCGTCAGGTCGATGTCTTCAGGCTGGGCCCATGCCGACGCGGCTGCCAGCAGAAGGAGCAGGCCCAAAAGCGCAGCGGCCAGTGCGCGCAAACACCTGAAAAATGCGGCGGGAAAATTGAATTGGTGATCAGGCAGTAGCCCGCATCGCGTGAGGAAAACACCCATGAAGTGACGGCTGTGCTGAACAGCAAGGAGTGGCGTTGTGCAGCCCGCCATCATAAATGCCGCCCAGCGCCGACCTCTGTTGGCGACCGGACGGTCCGGCGGCGACGCCGCTCAGGCCGGGACTGCCGCGGTGCGGCGCACGCGCCGGACATTGAAGGCGCTGGCGATCAATATGCCCTGCATCAGGGCCAGTCCCAGCAGCACGCCCTGGTACTGGCCATGGTCCATCAGCACGCCGAAAACCAGTGGCGACACCGCCTGGCCGATATCCAGCCCGGCATACACCACGCCGTACACGCGGCCCGAGGCGTTCTGGGGCGTTGAGCGCTTGACCAGCAAATCGCGCGAGGGGCCGGCAATGCCCGAGGCAAAGCCCATGATGCCGAACAGCACCGGCACCATCGAAGGCGGCGGGCTGCCCAGCGCCAGGGCCAGCGCCACCATTGCCGCAATTCCGAAACCGATGCCCACAATGCGCTCGCAGCGCGAAGGATCGACCGCCAGAAAACCACCCAGCACCATGCCGCCCGCGGCGCACACCATATAGATGGTCAGGCACATCGCCACCAGCGTCAGCGGCATGCCGTGCAGCTGGCGCGCCGCTTCCGGCGCAAAAGCCTGCACCACGCTGAGCACAATCGCATTAAAGAAGAAAAAGGCAAAGCACATCCACACGGCGGGAATTTTCAGGAAGTCCAGGTTGCCGCCGGTCGCATCCGGACCGCTGGACAGCGCTGCGCCCTTGAGCGCCAGTTTGTCGCGGTTCAGCAGCAGCACCGCGAGCACGGCAAACACCAGCACGCCGGCGCTGGCCAGTGCCGCGCGCCATGACCAGGCCAACGTCACTGACACGACCAGCAGCGGCGCCAGCGCCCAGCCCAGGCTGCCGGTGATGCCGTGCACGCTGTAGGCGTGGCCGAGCCGCGTGGGCGCGACCTTGCGATTGAACAAGGTGTAGTCGACCGGATGGAACACGCCGTTGCCGACACCGCCCACCACGGCGCTGGCCAGCAGCATCCAGTAGCTTTGCGCCATGGCGTAGCCGAAGGCGGCCACGCCCAGCAGGCCCAGCCCGACGAACAGCACCGGCCGCGGCCCCAGCTTGTCGACCACGAAGCCCGAGCCGGCCTGCACCACGCACGAGACCACGAAGAACACCGTGAGCACCGCGCCGAGCTCGATGTAGCTCACGCCAAAGGCCTCCTTCAGCCACGGGAACAGCGGCGCCAGCACCAGTTGGCTGAAGTGGCTGACGGCATGCGCCAAGCCGACCAGGCCGATCAGCCGCGCATCCTCGCGCAGGGTGGGGCCACCGGCCTGGGGATGGGAGAGCGTCGTCATGCGGTCAAGGTGAAATCAAAAAGGACTCGGACGGGCCGGCCGGGATGGCCGACGGCGGCATCCCGAGGCCTCGGCGAAGTGCAAATGTGCGCGACCGGCCAAGCAAACCACGATGTTAAGCGCGCCGGACGCGGCAGAATGCCGATAATGCGACAAGTTTTGTTGAAATTCCGCCAGCCTTCCTGCCCACTTCCTTTTTTGCACGCTCACCATGTCGGAACTCCGTGTCGGCCCGCTCACGCCCCACCTCTTCGCGCCTGACGCTACACGACCGCTGCGTGCCAAGGAACACTTCCTGAAGGCGGACACGCTGGTCGAGCTGCACACCCACCCCTGGCCGCAGCTCACCTTCTCGACGCGCGGGGTGATCCGGCTCTCGACCCGGGATGGCGACCACATCGTGCCGCCCTCGCGCGCGCTGTGGGTACCGGCCGACGTGGCGCACAGCATCACGCTGATCGAGGATGCCGAGCTGCGCACGGTGTATGTGCACGCCGCGCTGGCGCCTCCCTGGACGGGCTGCGAGGTGCTGGAGATCAGCCCGCTGCTGCGTGCGCTGATGCTCGCGCTCGACACCGTGCCCGACCATGCCACGCCACCGTCCGACGCGCACGCCGCGCAGCGCGAGCGCTGGATCGCGCCGCTGCTGATCGACGAGGTCCGGCGCGCCACCCAAATCCGCATCGATGTGCCGCTGCCCGCCGACAAGCGCCTGCGCGCGCTGTGCGAGACGCTGCTGCGCAACCCGGCCGGGCGCGCCACGCTCGGCCAGCGCGCCGACGCCATCGGCGCCAGCGAACGCACCGTGGCCCGCCGCTTCCAGGCCGAGCTGGGCATGAGCTGGCAACAGTGGCGCCAGCAGGCCGTGCTGGCGCATGCGCTGCCGCTGCTCGCCCGCGGCATGGCCGTCAGCCAGGTGGCGGCTGCCAGCGGCTACGCCACCGACAGCGCGTTTTGCGCCATGTTCAAGGCGGCCACCGGCCAGTCTCCCACTTCGTTCCAGCATAAAAAGCGGCTGTAGCGCAGGGTTGGCGGGCGTCAATTGCTATCAAATCAGTAGCGAATGGTTTGCATCGCGGGATGGGCCGGCCGCTGCGCTCGGCCACACGCCGCGAGTCCCGCCTGGATGGTCGTCCGCTACCGGACGATGGGCACCTGCGAGCCCTGTGCGGCAAGCATCACGGCCCGGTGCATCCTCTCGGTGTTGGGCTTGATGAGCGGCACGAGCGACGTGCGCCTGGTTTTCCGGATGCCGGCTTCGAACAGGCACAGGCACCCATGGCGCGGATGCTGGGCCGACGCGTAGAGCACGCCGTCCACCTGCCGCTCCCGGCATTCGGCCGCGAAACTCTGGGTCGCGTCGTAGCGCAGCGACTGCAGCACCGGGAAACGCTCTTCCAGGCCTCGCAAGTCCACCAGCCGCAGGCGATCCAGCGTCTCGAAGCCGGCCAGGGCGCGCTGGCGCAACCGGTCCCAGTGGCAACTGCGCGCCTCCCTGCGGAACACGGATTCGTAGAGCGCCGTCAGCTCGCTGTCGCCCAGGTAGGCGGTGGCCTCGTGCTCCAGATCGAAGCGGCCCGCCAGGCCGCCCGGCGGCGCGAGGATGAAGCCCTGCAGACGCACGCTCTCCGGGCGAGCAGTCCTTCGCTGCACGCGGTGCCAGGCCTGATGCGCGGGAAGTTCGACGATCGGCGGCTCGAGGTCCTTGAAATTCATGGGCGAGGTCAATGCGCCTCGGCGGTGGCCAGCGCCAGGACGCGCTCGCGCGCGGCGCCCTGCTCCAGCGCGGCGCGCGGTGTCTTGCCGTCCAGCGCGGTGAGGGGCGTTTCCATGAACGCCAGCAATTGCCAGCCATCGTGGGTTCCCAGCTTCTGGGCAATCGGCTGCAGCATCGGCCAGAGGGCTGGTTCGAACTGCCAGCGCGGCAGCCGGTAGCCCCGGCGCAGATTCTCTACGCCGATACAGCGCCCGGCCTTGATCCACGCATTGACCGTGACGCGGCTGGTGCCGGCCAGCGCCGCCGCGTCGTCGGTCGAAATCATGTCGGCGGCTTCCATGCGCTCGCGCCGGTACTGCGCTCCCGAGCGCAGCAACGCCGCCGATTGGCTCGCGGAGGCATACGGTCCTTCGCTTGCCTCCAGGACAGGCCGGATGTTTTCGGAGACGAGTGGCGAGCAAACGGAAAGGGTGTTCATACCTTGGCTTTCGGAAAAAACGGACTTCGAGGGCGCACTTCGAATTACCGGTTGGAGCGGGTCGAGTGTAGGCAGTTTCGTTAAGTTCGTAAATTTCGCAAACCTGCAAACCTGCAAACCTGCAAACCTGCAAACCTGCAATTGCAAGCTACAAGCTGGCTACCGGCTGGCAGGCGGCGCCTTGCGCTGGAATGGCCTGCAGAGAAAAAGCACCCGCCTCGTCGTCAGCCGGACAATGGCAGCGGTTGACTTCATGGCGATCCGGCGCGCACGCGCAGACCGTCCGTTCGTACAATTCGTGCCAAGTGTTCCCGCACGGATGGCCCTGGCGGGGCCATCGACCTCGGGAACTGCTCTTTCGCAGACCGAGCACCCAAACTGGTCTGGGTCATGCGCCGATCGAAGTTCGATGCCCACCTTCCTGGGGAACACCGGCGTGCGCTGCTCATGCCGCTGGACGGACTCGCCAGATTCCCGATGCTTTATCCAAGGCAAAACCGCTGCTACCGGTCGTCCCGCAGGCGCTGGCAGCCATGAATTCGATAGCGGCCCACCTGACTCGCGCGCGTCTCGCCCGCTGGTTTCCGTTCCTGGCCTGGCCCCGCCCCGACCGTGCCACGCTGCGCGGCGAACTGATCGCCGGGCTAACGGTGGCGATGTTCGTCATTCCGCAGGGCGTCGCCTACGCGGCGCTGGCGGGCATGCCGCTGGTAACGGGCATCTACGCCTCGTTCATCCCCGGCCTCGTCGGCGTGCTGTGGAGCGCCTCGTCGCGGCTGTCGGTCGGCCCGACGGCGCTCACCAGCCTGCTGATCGGGGCCTCGCTCGCGCCGCTGGCGGTGCCGGGCAGCGCCGAATGGGTGGCGCTGGCGGTGTGGATGGCGATGCTCTCGGGCGCACTCCAACTGCTGATGGGCGCGGGCCGCTTCGGCTGGCTGCTCAAGCTGGTCAATTCGCCGGTGCTCACCGGCTTCACGCAGGGCGCGTCGGTGCTGATCGTGGTGTCGCAGCTGCCGGCGCTGCTGGGCTTCACCGGCCGCAAGCTCGCGCAGCTGCCGGGCGGTCCGCCGCCCGACAGGGTCGCCATTGCCTTCGGCCTGGGCACCATGGCCATCCTGTGGTTCACCAAGAAGCGCTGGCCGCACCTGCCCTCGGCGATGGTGGTGGTGGTGATCGGCGGCGTGGTGAGCGCGGCCATCGGCTACGCGCTCGGTGGCGGCGCGGTGATCGGCACGCTGCCGACCGGTCTGCCGGCGCCCTACTGGCCCGGCCCCATCCCGCTCGCCTCGCTCGGCGCGCTGCTGGTGCCGACCATGATGGTCACGCTGGTGAGCTTTCTTGAAACGGCGTCGAGCGCCAAGGTCGACAATGCGCGCGCCGGCAAGCTCTGGAACGAGAACCAGGACTTGATCGGGCAGGGACTGGCCAAGATCGCCTCGGGACTGTCGGGCGGTTTCGCCACCAGCTCGTCGTTCTCGCGCTCGGCCATCAACCTGTACGCCGGCGCCAAGACCGGCTGGGCCACCGTGGTGTGCGTGGTGCTGACCGGCGCGGCGCTGCTCTGGGTGATGCCGCTGCTCTACCACGTGCCGCAGGCGGTGCTGGCGGGGCTGGTGGTGACGGCCATCCTGGGCATCGTGCGGCCGAAGGTGTTCCTGCAGCTGTGGCGCGTCTCGCGCATCGAGGCGGCGACGGCGCTGGCCACCTTCGTCGTCACCATCGCCACTGCGCCGGACATCTACTGGGGCGTGCTGGCGGGCCTCCTGATGAGCCTGGCGCACTTCATGTACCGCCACCTGCACCCGCGCATCATCGAGGTCGGCCTGCACCCGGACGGCAGCCTGCGCGACCGCCACCTGTGGGAGCTGCCGCCGCTGGCCACCGACGTGTACGCGCTGCGCATGGACGCGGCGCTCGACTTCGCCTCGGCCAGCACGCTGGAGCGCGCCATCGCCGAGCAGGTCGCCTCGCGGCCGGGGCTGCGCGCGGTGTGCCTGTTCGCGCAGCCGATCAACCGCGTCGACGTGACCGGCGCCGAGGTGTTCGGCTCGATCCGACAGTCGCTGCAGATGCAGGGCATCGGGCTGCACGTGGCCGGCCTGAAGCTGCCCGCGCAGACCGTGCTGGAGAAAGCCGGGCAGCTCGCGCCCGGGCCGATGCTGCGCATCCACCGTACCGATGCGGAGGCGCTGGACGCGCTGGCGGCGGCCTCCCTCTCAGCCCGTGTCGCGCCCTTCGCGCATGGCGCGGCCGATGCGCAGCAGCTCGTCGTCGGCGACGAGCCGGGCGACCATTGGCAATAGCTCTTTGTCTTCGCATTCGATGTGGCGCCGGTAGAGCATGGCGAGCGCGTCGACCGCGTCGGGGGCGAGCGATGCAGGCTCGCCCGCCGCGATGCGGACCAGCGCGCCGCGCAGGCGCCGCCATGCCGCGTCCAGTTCGCGATGCTCGTCGGCAAGGCCCCGCGTCAGCTCGCGCAGGCACACCGCGTCGGAGCCGGCCATGGCTTCGAGCAGCGCCGGGAACAGGAGCCGCTCCTCGTGCGCGTGGTGCCGCGCGACGGTCGTGTCGAAAAAACGCAGCAGGCGCGCCGCGGCGGCTCGCGCGTTGGCATCGACCGCCGCCCCCGGGCCGGCCTGCTGCCTCGCCAG
>JAQGLT010000089.1 GCA_028292745.1 Polaromonas sp.
ACAAGACCTGGGACGATTACATCGAACATGCCGCCATCAAGGCAATCGATGTGGTGCGGGACATCACCGGTGCAGAGACCATCAATGCCCTCGGATTTTGCGTTGGTGGAACGATTCTGGGAACGGCGCTGTCGGTGCTGACGGCGCGCGGTGAAAAACCGGTCGAAAGCGTGACGCTGCTGACGTCGCTGCTTGACTTCAGCGACACCGGCATCCTGGACATTTTTATCGATGAGGCGTCGGTCAAGTACCGCGAGGCCGAGATGGGAAAGGGCGGTTTGCTCAAGGGCAAGGATCTGGCGTCCACCTTCAGCTTTTTGCGGCCCAACGATCTGGTCTGGAATTACGTGGTTGGCAATTACCTCAAGGGTGAAACACCGCCGCCGTTTGACCTGCTTTACTGGAACAGCGACTCCACCAACCTGCCCGGGCCTTTTTACGCCTGGTACCTGCGCAACGCCTATTTTGAAAACAACCTGATCAAGCCCTGTAAAACCACCGTCTGCGGCGAAAAAATCGATCTGGGCCAGCTTGACATGCCGGCCTATATCTATGGCTCGCGCGAAGACCATATCGTGCCCATTGGCGGGGCCTATGCCTCCACCCAGGTGCTGCCGGGAAAAAAACGCTTTGTCATGGGCGCCTCCGGCCACATCGCCGGCGTCATCAACCCGCCGGCCAAGAAGAAGCGCAGCTACTGGATCAATGACAAGCTGGCTTTGACCCGCGCTGCTGGCGCGACGTTTCCCGCAACGCATGAGGCCTGGCTCAAGGACGCGACCGAGCTGCCCGGAAGCTGGTGGCCGGACTGGTCGGAGTGGCTGCAGGGCAATGCGGGCAAGCAGATCGCGGCGCCCAAAACCTATGGCAGCCGGAAATACAAGGCCATCGAGGCCGCGCCTGGCCGCTACGTCAAGGCCAAGGCCTGAAAATCACATCGATTGCCTTCGGTCCCTGAGGCAGGCGAGCACTTCATTTCGGCATTGCTTTAATGGAGCGAATTCAAGTTAAGTTAAGTGCAGCGACCGGGCAATCACCCAACCACAAGTTTTTTAAAGGAGAGCACATGGAAGAGATCGTTATCGTTTCAGCGGGCCGGACCGCCGTAGGCAAATTTGGCGGTTCACTGGCAAAAATACCCGCTACCGACCTGGGCGCCGCTGTCATCAAGGCGGTGCTTGAGCGCTCCGGGCTGAACGCAGAACAGATCGGCGAAGTCATCATGGGCCAGGTGCTGACGGCGGGCGCAGGCCAGAACCCGGCCCGCCAGGCCGTGCTCAAGGCAGGCCTTCCGCAGGGCGTGCCCGGCCTGACCATCAATGCCGTCTGCGGCTCTGGACTGAAGGCGGTCATGTTGGCAGCGCAATCGGTGGCGACGGGCGACAGCGAAATCGTCATTGCCGGCGGCCAGGAAAACATGAGCGCGTCTCCGCATGTGCTGAACGGCTCGCGTGACGGCCAGCGCATGGGCGACTGGAAAATGGTCGACTCCATGATTGTTGACGGCCTTTGGGATGTCTACAACCAGTACCACATGGGCATCACGGCAGAAAACGTGGCCAAGAAATACAGCATCAACCGCGAAGCGCAGGACGCACTGGCGCTGGGCAGCCAGACCAAAGCGGCGGCAGCCCAGGAGGCGGGAAAATTCAAGGACGAGATTGTTCCCATCTCCATTCCCCAGAAAAAGGGAGAGGCGGTGGTGTTTGCCGCGGACGAGTTCATCAACCGCAAAACCAGTGCCGAGGGCCTTGCAGGCTTGCGTCCGGCTTTTGACAAGGCGGGCGGCGTGACCGCAGGCAATGCATCGGGTCTGAACGACGGCGCTGCCGCGGTGATGGTCATGACGGCCAGGAAAGCAGCTGCTCTTGGCCTTACGCCCCTGGCGCGCATTGCCAGCTACGCCACGACCGGGCTGGACCCGGCCTACATGGGCATGGGCCCGGTGCCGGCATCGACCAAGGCCCTGCAGCGTGCCGGCTGGAGTGCGCAAGACCTGGACCTGCTCGAAATCAACGAGGCCTTTGCAGCCCAGGCCTGCGCAGTGAATCAGGAAATGGGCTGGGACACCAGCAAGGTCAACGTCAACGGCGGCGCGATTGCCATTGGCCATCCGATTGGTGCTTCCGGTTGCCGCATTCTGGTCACGCTGCTGCACGAAATGGTGCGCCGTGATGCCAAAAAAGGCATTGCCAGCCTGTGTATTGGCGGCGGCATGGGGGTAGCCCTGACGCTGGAACGCTAAATATCAGTTAAAACAAGCTGAAGCGCTTGTAATACGGGCGCTTTAAGCTATTAAAATAATAGCAATAAATTCTTAAAATTAACAATCAAAGGAGATCAAATGAGCAACAAACTAGCATATGTGACAGGCGGCATGGGCGGTATCGGGACCGCTATCTGCCAGCGTCTGGCCAAGGATGGCTTCACGGTCATTGCTGGCTGCGGACCAACACGCGATTTCAACAAGTGGCTTGACGAGCAAAAGGCCGAGGGCTATACCTTCTACGCCTCTGTTGGCAATGTGGGTGACTGGGACTCCACTGTGGAGGCCTTCAATAAGGTCAAGGCCGAGCATGGACCCGTGAGTGTGCTGGTGAACAATGCAGGCATCACGCGCGATGGCCAGTTCCGCAAGATGAGCAAGGCAGATTGGGACGCGGTGATCTCGACCAATCTCGACAGCATGTTCAACGTGACCAAGCAGGTCATCGAAGGCATGGTGGAGGCAGGGTTCGGCCGCATCATCAATATCTCTTCGGTTAACGGGCAGAAGGGCCAGTTCGGACAAGTGAACTATTCCACCGCCAAGGCTGGCCTGCATGGCTTCACCATGGCGCTGGCGCAGGAAGTGGCCAGCAAGGGCGTCACGGTCAACACGGTCAGCCCGGGCTACATTGGAACCGACATGGTCAAGGCGATTCGCCCCGAGGTGTTGGAGAAAATCGTTGCCGGTGTGCCGGCCAAGCGTCTTGGCAAGCCTGAAGAAATTGCGTCCATTATTTCGTGGATTGCTTCGGATGAAGGCGGCTATGCCACGGGTGCCGACTTTTCACTCAATGGCGGTTTGCACATGGGGTAAGCCGCTAAATGGCCGTGTTAAATACAAAACCCGCTTTGCAGCGGGTTTTTTTATGCTCGTTTATTTACTTTTTAGCAGCACTTGCAGCACTTGCTGGGGGCTTGACCGCCGCCACTTTGTCATCGGTTTTGCCTTTCTTGGCCTCCACCTTGCCAGGCGCAGCTTGGTAAGCAACACCGCCTACCGTCATGCCTTCGGCAGAAAAACGGGCTGCGCTTTTCTCGCCAACACCCTTCACGCGGGCTATGAAATCGTCCCAACTCTTGAACTCGGCCTTTTTGCGTTCGGCCACAATCAACCGGCTCGTGGCCGGGCCCACACCCTTGACACCATCGAGTTCAGCTTCGCTGGCTTTGTTGACATCCACCGCAGCAAAAGCGGCAGTCAGAGAAAGGGCGGCGAAAAACGCAAGCAGTTTTTTGAACATGGAAACCCCTGAAAAATAAGTTGAACAAACCCGCTGCTGCACACAAGCCCGGCAGCTTGTTCATAACGGCATGCGATGGGCTGGGTTGACGGTTCAAACCCCCTTTTCATTCAAAAACTCTGAAAAAGAGATGGCAATTAACCAGTGCTGCTTCTCAGCCATTGCATATAAGCGGTCACGCCTGAGTGCACGTCTGCAAAAGCATGCAGGCAGCCTGCGCTGCGCAGCGCAGTCAGGTCGGCCTGGGTGTAGCTCTGGTACTTGCCAACCAGGGCTTGGGGAAAGGCGATGTAATCGATCAGGCCGCTGCTGACAGCTTCTTCAAGGCGCAAGGGCGTTGCATTCTTGCCCTGTCGCAAGGCGTTGACGACAGCAATTGCAATATCATTGAAGGGCTGTGCATGTCCCGTGCCCAGGTTGAAAATTCCGGATTTTTCAGGGTGATCAAAAAACCACAAATTGACAGCCACCACGTCGTCGATGAACACAAAGTCCCGCATCTGCCCCCCTTGGCCGTAGCCGCCATACGCACCGAAAAGCTTGACCTTGCCCTCTGACAGAAACTGGTTGAACTGGTGAAAAGCCACACTGGCCATGCGGCCCTTGTGCTGCTCCCGGGGACCATAGACATTGAAATAACGGAAGCCGGCTACCTGCGTCTGCGCATTCTCAAAGTGGCCGCCCAGCTGGCGCCGCAGGTATTGGTCAACTAACAGTTTGGAGTAGCCGTAAACGTTGAGCGGCTTCTCGAATTCAGGCGATTCGCTGAAGGCGTCCGAGCCGCCATACGTGGCAGCCGACGAGGCGTACAGCAGCCGGGTTTTTTGACCTTGGCAGGCACGAAACAAGTCACATGACAGCGTGTAATTGTTAGCCATCATGTATTTGCCGTCCATCTCCATGGTGTCGCTGCACGCGCCCTCATGGAATACAGCCTCTACCTGACCGAAATCCTTATCGGCAAACCGGTTGTAAAACTCCGCCGCATCGATGTAATCGGCAATTGCCAAGTCAGCCAGGTTGCGGAATTTGTCGCCTTGCGTAAGGTCATCGACTGCAATGATGTTGTCGATGCCGCGCGCATTGAGCCCCTTGACCAGGTTGCTGCCGATGAAGCCGGCCGCGCCGGTGACTACGATTTTCATGGGAAATCCTCAAATTGCATCGAGTTCAAGAAACCCCGAAGAGTTCGCTGTAGCTTGCGGTGGCAGTGCCGAATTTGCCAACCACAATGCCTGCGGCACGGTTGGCAATCGGAACTGCCTGCCTCAAATCCATGCCTGCCGCGACCATCGTGGCCAGCGTGGCAATCACCGTGTCGCCTGCGCCAGTGACGTCAAACACTTCCCGTGCCACGGTGGGCACGTGCAACTCGCCCGCTGCGTCAAACAGCGTCATGCCCTCTTCGCTGCGGGTGACCAGCACAGCCTGAAGATTGAGCGAAGCGCGCAGGTCATGCGTTTTACGGCACAGTTCGGCTTCAGTGCGCCAAGGGCCAATCACCTGTTCAAGCTCGGCACGGTTGGGCGTGATGACACTGGCGTTTTTATAGCGTGCGAAGTCCGATCCCTTGGGATCGACCAGCACCACCTTACCCGCCGACCGCGCCCGATCGATCATTGCCACAATGTGCGCCAGCCCGCCCTTCCCATAGTCGGAAAACAGCACGGCCCCATGCTGCGGATACAGCGTTTCAAATGTCGCGGATTGGGAGGCAAGCACTTCGTTTTCGGGTGTGTTTTCAAAATCCAGGCGCAGCAGTTGCTGCTGACGCCCGATCACGCGCAGCTTGACCGTGGTTTTAAGGTGTGCGTCACGACCAAAGTAAGGCGAGATACCGGTTTTAGCCACCAGATCTTCCAGGATATGGCTGGCTTCGTCCTCGCCTACAACGCTCAGCAAGGAGGCCT
This sequence comes from Polaromonas sp., assembly GCA_028292745.1. GTDB lineage: Bacteria > Pseudomonadota > Gammaproteobacteria > Burkholderiales > Burkholderiaceae_C > Polaromonas. Next base: position 5,420 of record JAQGLT010000089.1, read on the forward strand.
GCGCCCCCAGGGTCACAATGTTGTAGGCCACGTTGGCAGCCGCGCCAATGCGTTCTTCAGTGCGTGTCACACGCACGACCGGAACAGGCGCCTCTGGCGAAATGCGGTCCACCGCCCCGTACCAGTAGCGGTCCAGCATGGCGTCGCCCACCACCAGCACACGGGCTGCAGCAATTTTTTCAGAAGGGATGGTCAAAGTCATTCTTGTTCATAGGTGAATCACAGCTCTGCAATGCGGCGCGCAGGATAGCTGTCCCACGCCTGGCAGCCCGGGCAATGCCAGAAATGCTGGGTCGCCTCAAAGCCGCAGGCGGCACAGCGGTAGCGCATCAAGGGTTTGATGGCCTGATCCATGGCCCGCTGCACCAGGGCATGGTGATGTTCATCCTGCAGTTTTTCGCCTGAAATCCATTTGCTTGCGGCCACCAGCGATGTTTCATGCTTCAGGTGCTCTGCGTACCACTGACGCGCTGTGCTCGGATCTTCTTCAAGTTTGACGATGGCTTCCATCACATCGAGTGACCTGGCTTTGGCATAACTTTCCTTCAGCAACGCCAGCGTGGCCTGCTGCTCGTTGCTGTTCTGTGCAATATTGGCCAGAAGCCCCGCAGCCAATGGCAAGGCCTGGGGGGCTGCCTCGGGCAGCTTGAGCAGGGTTTGTAGCGCATCATGCGGTTGACCTATTTGATTTTGCAGCCGGGCCAAATCGATCAGTGGCCGGGCGGCTCCAGGGGCCATGGAAACCGCCTGTGTCAGCATGGCAAGCGCTTTTTCGGTATTGCCTGCGGTTGCAGAAGCGCTGGCTTGCTCGCACAGGTAGTGCGCCTGACGGGCGCTGAAGCTGCCGTGGCTGGAATTGCCCAGCCGCACTGCAATCTCAGTGGCGTTTGCCCAATCGCGAGAGCGCTCATAGATCGACAGAAGCGCAAGCCGGGCCTCTTCCTCAAATGGTGTGCCTTCGAGTTTTCGCAGCGCAGCTTCGGCGCGGTCGAGCAAGCCGGCCTTGAGGAAGTCAAGCGCCAGGGCATGCTGGGCGCGATCCCGTTCGGGTTGGGTCAAATCGCCACGAGACATAAGGTGCTCATGCACGCGCACGGCCCGCTCATATTCGCCACGCCGCCGAAACAGATTGCCCAGTGCAAAATGCAATTCTGACGTGTCTGGGTCGTTTTGGACCGCTTCGATAAAGGCATCGATTGCCTGGTCCTGCTGCTCATTGAGCAAGAAATTCAAACCCTTGAAATAGGCTTTGGGTGCCTGGCGGTTTTCAATACGCAACTGCCTTAAATCGAGGCGGGAAGCCAGCCAGCCCAGCGTGAAAGCAATTGGAAATCCAAGAAGAATCCAGGTGAAATCAAATTCCATGATGTAACGGGGTGGATTGATTGCCAGTTCCCAGGGCAGCATCGGAAGAATGGGACAGAAGGGATTTGCGCTTTTTCCACCAGCGCGGCATCATCACCAAAATACCGAGAGCCAATCCGCAGGCAAAGGTGACCAGCACCACGAGCACCAGCGGTGCTTGCCATAAAGTGCCAAAAAAGAAATGCACCGCAACCGTCTGCTGGTTATTGAGTGCAAAAGCAAAAAGGGTAAAAAAAATGGCTGCTTTTAGCAGCCACATTAGGTATTTCACTGGTAGTCCCCGGAGTGGTCTGACAATTGTAGCCAGACCATTCAGAGAAAATACAACCCTTCAACTGGTCAGTGCGCTTTTGAGCATGTCACTGGTTTTTGCATCTACGGCTTCCCGTAATGCTTTGCCGGGTTTGAAATGAGGAACTCTTTTTTCTGGAATGGCAACGCTTTCTCCAGAGCGTGGATTTCGCCCCATGCGCGGCGGACGCCGATTGATGGAAAAACTGCCAAACCCCCTGATTTCAATCCGATTGCCGCGCACGAGGGTGTCGCTCATGGCATCAAGAAGCGTCTTGACGGCATATTCGGCATCACGGTGCGTCAGCTGGCTGAACCGGGCCGCCAGTTCTTCGACTAAATCGCTTCGGGTCATCCAAAATTATCCGGTGGAGGGAGGCACATGAACGGCCCAGCCGTATCATGTGCCTTTGTTCCCTGAGGGCTTACTTGTCGTTGTTGTCCAGCTTGGCACGCAGCAATGCACCCAGGCTGGTCAGTCCCGCGCTTTCGCGTGAAGACTGCTGGCTCAGCGTAGCCATGGCTTCTTGCTGGTCAGCGTTGTCCTTGGCCTTGACCGACAGCTGGATGTTGCGGGTCTTGCGATCCACATTCACCACAACCGCAGAGACTTCGTCGCCTTCTTTCAACACATTGCGGGCATCTTCCACGCGGTCACGGCTGATTTCGCTGGCACGCAGGTAGCCAATGATGTCTTCGCCCAGATCAATCTCGGCACCCTTGGCATCCACTGTCTTGACCTTGCCGGTCACAATCGCACCCTTGTCGTTGATCGACACGAAGGTGGTGAACGGGTCGGAATCCAACTGCTTGATGCCCAGGGAAATACGTTCGCGGTCGACATCCACAGCCAGCACGATGGCTTCGACTTCCTGACCTTTTTTGTAGTTGCGAACAGCGGCTTCGCCGGGCTCGTTCCACGACAGGTCGGACAGATGCACCAGGCCATCAATACCGGCAGCCAGACCCACAAAGACGCCAAAGTCGGTGATTGACTTGATCGGGCCCTTGACTCTGTCGCCGCGCTTGGTTTCCACGGCAAACTCTTGCCAAGGATTGGCCTTGCACTGTTTCATGCCCAGGCTGATGCGGCGCTTGTCTTCGTCGATTTCTAGAACCATGACTTCGACTTCATCGCCCAGCGCCACGAGTTTGCTAGGCGCGACGTTTTTGTTCGTCCAGTCCATCTCGGACACATGGACCAGGCCTTCGATACCGGGTTCGAGTTCCACAAATGCGCCGTAGTCAGCGATGTTGGTGATCTTGCCGAACAGGCGGGTGCCTTGCGGGTAGCGACGGTTCACGCCCATCCAAGGGTCGTCGCCCATTTGCTTGAGACCCAGGGACACGCGGTTTTTCTCGGTGTCAAACTTCAGGATCTTGGCCACGATTTCCTGGCCAGCCGTCACCACTTCGCTCGGGTGACGCACGCGGCGCCATGCCATGTCGGTGATGTGCAGCAGGCCATCGATGCCGCCCAGGTCAACGAACGCACCGTATTCGGTGATGTTCTTGACGATACCCTTGACGGCGGAGCCTTCTTTCAGGGTTTCCATCAGCTTGGCGCGTTCTTCGCCCATGCTGGCTTCGACCACGGCGCGACGTGACAGCACGACGTTGTTGCGCTTGCGGTCGAGCTTGATGACCTTGAATTCCATGGTCTTGTTCTCGTACGGAGACAAGTCCTTGATGGGCCGGGTGTCGATCAGCGAACCTGGTAGGAAAGCGCGGATGCCGTTGACCAGAACGGTCAGGCCGCCCTTGACCTTGCCGCTGGTCTGGCCGGTAACGAATTCGCCGGATTCCAGGGCTTTTTCCAGGCTCATCCACGAAGCCAGGCGCTTGGCCTTGTCGCGGCTCAGCAGCGTGTCGCCGTAGCCGTTTTCGACGGAGTCGATGGCGACGGAGACAAAGTCGCCGACTTGGACTTCAACTTCGCCCTGGTCGTTCTTGAATTCTTCAAGAGGAATATAGGCCTCGGACTTGAGGCCGGCGTTCACAACCACATGGTTGTGATCGATGCTCACTACTTCGGCGGTGATGACTTCACCGGAGCGCATTTCAGAGCGTTCGAGTGATTCGTTAAACAGGTCGGCAAAAGATTCAGACATGAATTTCCTAATCCACAAGGGCAGGTTTCCAATAGCGGAATTGCTATTGTTTTTAAGGCTGCTTGCGGCGGTTTGGTGAGGTTTCGCGGTCAAACGACAGGTAAGACCGCAGGTTGCTTAAAATGTTCCTGCAAACCCTGCAGCCCAT
>JAQGLT010000071.1 GCA_028292745.1 Polaromonas sp.
CCGTCAACCTCATGGCGGGCATCGTGGCGTATTGCCTGCAACCTGTAAAACCTCGCATTGCACTGCTGGACTCTCGGGACTCGCTGGCTTGAACTGACCCTCTTTCTTATCCAAAACTCAGGTTAAAACAGCTGCAGGCTGAGCCAGTAAGCCAGCGCCGCCACGCAGCCGGCGGCCGGAATGGTCAGAATCCAGGCCCAGACGATGCTGCCGGCCACGCCCCAGCGCACCGCCGAGGCGCGCTGGGTCGAGCCCACGCCGACGATGGCGCCGGTGATGGTGTGGGTGGTAGAGACCGGAATGCCCAGCATGGTGGCCATGAACAGCGTGATGGCGCCGCCGGTTTCGGCGCAGAAGCCGCCCACCGGCTTGAGCTTGGTGATTTTCTGGCCCATGGTTTTCACGATGCGCCAGCCGCCGAACATGGTGCCGGCGGCAATGGCCGCGTAGCAGGTGACGATGGTCCAGGTGGGCGGCGCCGCATCGGTGGCGGCGGTGTAGCCGGTGGCGATCAACAGCATCCAGATGATGCCGATGGTTTTCTGGGCGTCGTTGCCGCCGTGGCCCAGGCTGTAGGCGCCGGCCGAGACCAGCTGCAGTCGGCGAAACCAGCGGTCGACCTTCGACGGCGTGGCGCGCAGGCAGATCCAGGACACGGCCACCATCATGAGCGAGCCGAGCAAAAACCCCAGCAAGGGAGAGATCAGAATAAAGGCGACGGTTTTCAGGATGCCGCCCGAAATCAGCGCGCCTGTTCCGGCTTTGGCAATCACCGCGCCGACGATCCCGCCGATCAGCGCATGCGACGAACTGCTGGGAATGCCGTAATACCAGGTCACCAGGTTCCAGGCGATGGCGCCCGTCAAGGCGCCAAAAACGACATGCGTGTCCACGATGCCGGGCTCCACGATGCCCTTGCCGACGGTGGCGGCAACGCTCAGATGGAAGATGAAGAGGGCCAGCAGGTTGAAAACGGCGGCGAACACCACGGCATGCCCGGGCTTGAGCACGCCGGTGGACACCACGGTGGCGATTGAATTGGCGGCGTCATGAAAGCCGTTCATGAAGTCAAAGGCGATGGCCATGAAGACCAGCAGGGCAATGACCCAGAGGGCGGTCTGTGCAGTTTGCATGAGGATAGGGTTCAGTCGCCGGAATTCAGGAATTTTCGAGGACGATGCCCTCGATCAGGTTGGCGGCATCCTCGCAGCGGTCGGTGATGGTTTCCAGCAGTTCGTACACCGCCTTGAGTTTGATGAGTTCGCGCACATCGTGCTCCTCGCGAAACAGCCGGCTCATGGCCGAGCGCATGACGTGGTCGGCATCGGACTCCAGCTTGTCGATTTCAGCGCAGGTCTTGAGCGTGGCCTCGGCCGTCGCGGCGTCGCGGACCTTGCCGATCAGGCCGACGGCATCTTTCAGCCGCTCGCAGCATTTGACGCTCAGGTCGGTCAGGCGCAGGATGTCATCGGTCATGTGGCGCACGTCGTACAGCGCCATGGTTTCCGCCGAGTCCTGGATCAGGTCGGCCACGTCGTCCATGGTGTTGATCAGCTGGTGGATCTGGTCGCGGTCGATCGGCGTGATGAAGGTCTTGTGCAGCGAGCGGCTGACTTCATGGGTGATGCGGTCGGCGGCGCGTTCGGCATCGTCGACCTGGCGGTAGTAGAGGTCGCGCTTATCGCTGTCGCTGTAGTTGGCCACCATCAGGGAAAAGGCATGCGCCGCTTCGACGATCCGGTTGGCATGCTGGTCGAACATCTCGAAAAAATTGCTTTCGCGCGGCAACAACTTACTGAACAGCATGCGGAATCCTCTGGAATGAAGTCAGGAATATGACATTTTTGTGACTGCGGGAGTTTAACCGCCGCGACTTTGGCGGCCCGCCGGCGCCGGGAGGAAAACCTTTTTGCCCGCTACGAGCGGTGGCTGGCCGCCCGGACCGCCGGGAGCTGTTGCGCAAACGCCCGGGCCGGGAGGAAAGAAGAAAACGCAATGAATTCATGAATCGAGCGCAGACAAGCCTTGGGGTAATCGCTGAGCATTTCACCGGCGTGGCAATGGTAACGTCGGGAGCTGCCGGCCACAGGTCGTTCAAAAGCCTGCACCGGCAGCGAAATCATTTCGCGCAGCTGCAATCAAAGGGTAGTCATGAGTTTGAACCGGCGTGAAAAAAGTCCGCCACGCCCCTGTGCCCACTGGCACTGGGAAACCGATGATCAGCATCGAGTGAGCCGGATTTCAGGCGACGCCACAGGCCAAAACCCGCCTTCCGTCGGCGAGTCGGCCGGACAGACCGGCTGGCCAGGCGACTTCAACCCAGGAAACTGGGCCACCTGGACGCCGGACCGGGCGCAACTGCAAAAGCGTGAGGCGTTTTTCAACCTGGAATACCAGCAAAGCAATCCCGACGGAACGCAGGCAACGCTGTGCATCAGCGGGGCGCCGCTGCGGGATGCCAACGGCCGCTTTCTAGGCCATCGCGGCGTGGGCATGGACCTCACCGCCCGCCATCGGGCCGACGCGGCGCTGCATGCCAGCGAGGCCAGGCTCCGCACGATTGTCTCGGCGCTTGCCGAAGGCGTGCTCCTTGGCGACAGCAACGGCCGCATCGTGGACTGCAATGCAAGCGCAGAACGCATCTATGGCAGAAGTGCCGGGCAGATGAAGGAGGCCAATTGCGCAGCGCCGGGCTGGACGCTGCTCAATGAGGACGCATCTCCCATGGCCGAGAGCGAACAACCGAGCGTGCTGGCGATGCAGACCGGCGTTGCCCAGCTCAACCAGATGGTCGGTTATCGCAAACCGGACGGCAGCATCTTGTGGACCCTGGTCAATGTACAGCCGCTTTTCGACGGAGCAAGCGGGGCCATCGCAGGCTATGCGACGTCGTTGACCGACATTACCCAACGCAAGCGTGCCGAGCAGGAAATCGTGCGGCTCAACATGGACCTGGAAAACCGCGTGTTGCGCAGAACCGCGCAGCTGGCGCTGGCCAACAAGGAACTGGAGGCATTTTCTTATTCCGTGGCGCATGACCTGCGCTCACCGCTGAGCACGATCGACGGCTTTTGCGCCCTGCTTTCCAAAGCGGTACCGCCCGATTCAGGTGAACGGGCGCGAAACCACCTGGCGCGCATCCGAAGCGGCGTGCAGCGGATGGGTGAGCTGACCGACGGGCTGCTGTCGCTGGCAAAGCTGTCACGCTCCAGCCTGAAATGGGCCGACATTGATTTCAGCGCCGAAGCCGAAAAAGTGATCCGCCAATGGGCTGAACACGACCCCGCGCGCGTCCTGCTGGCGACCATTGAGCCGGGCATGGTGGCGCGCGCAGACGTTTCATTGCTGCGGGAGGTGCTGGAAAACCTGATTGCCAACGCCTGGAAATTCAGCTCCAAAAACGCCCGGACCGAGATCACGGTGGGCACTGAAATCGGGGCCGACCAGCGCGTGACCTATTTCGTGCAGGACAAGGGCGCCGGGTTCGACATGGCGTACTCAGACAAGCTGTTCGGCACGTTTGAAAGGCTGCATTCGCCTGAAGAGTTTCCTGGCAGCGGCATTGGCCTGGCCACGGTCAATCGGATCATCACGCGGCATGGCGGAAAAATATGGGCACAGTCCGCGCCTGGCCAGGGCAGCATCTTTCGCTTCACGCTGGGGACGGACGAGCTACATTCGCCGACCGCGCCCGACCCTGGCAACAAGCCAGGCTCAGGCATGGCCGGCACCTACCCGGCCCTCCAAGGCGCCGATGTGACCGCCGTGGCCGACCAGCAATTCAGCAGCGCTTTTGAGTACGCGCCGATAGGCATGGCGCTGCTCGATCTGGATTTTGGCCGGCTCAAAGTCAACAATGCCTTTTGCACGATGGTCGGCTACTCCGAAGCCGAGTTGATGTCGCAGGCGGCGCTCGAAATCACCCACCCCGACGATAGGCAATGGGACTGCCAGCAGCGCGCCCGCGCGCTGGCCGGCGAAATTGAAAGCTACCAGTGGGAAAAGCGGTATATCCACAAGGCGGGCCATACCCTGTGGGGGCATCTCACCTGCTCCCTGGTCCGCGACGCCGACCGCAGGCCGCTTCATTTCATTTCGCAGTTGCAAGACACCACCGAACGCAGGCGAGCGGAGCAGGCCCTGCGCGAGAGCGAAGCGCGTTTTCGCATCCTCACCGAACTGTCGTCCGACTGGTACTGGGAGCAGGATGAAGACTTTCGCTTCGCACAGGTGCATGTCTCGGGCCAGGCGACCCGCATGGTGAGGTTTTCCCAGCAAAACGTGATCGGTTTGACGCGGTGGGAACTGAACCACACGCAAATGGACGACGCCGACTGGCGGAACCACAAATCCCAGCTTGAGCAGCATGAGGCTTTTTACGGTTTTGAAATGACGCTGCTGGGTCCCCAGGGCCAAATCCGATACGAAAGCGTCAGCGGCGTGCCCATTTTCGACGCCTCCGGCCGCTTCAGCGGCTACCGGGGAACAGGCCGCGATACCACCGAGATGCGCCGCATCACCGATGCGTTGCGCACCAGCGAATCGCAGTTGCGCGACATCACCGACACCGTGCCGGCACTGATTGCCTATGTCGACGCGAATCAGTGCTATGGCTTTCACAACCGGGCCTATGAAGAGGCTTTTGGGCTGGCCTACGACCAGATTCATGGCAAGACCATGGAGGAAGTCATGGGCCTGGAACTCTATGCAGATGTCCAGCCGAAGGTGCTGGAGGTGCTGTCGGGCTACCCCGTGGCCTACGAGCGGACCCACAAAACCGCACGCGGGGTGGCGCGGCTGTACCTGGTCAAGGAGTTCCCGCGCTACGGCGACGGCGATCAGCAGGACAAGGTCATCGGCTTTTACTCGATCGCCACCGACATCGCCTGATGGCACGCAAAGCAGGGGCTGTATCACCACGCGGTTGCTTGCGCGGCAAAGGGACGGCGCCCTCCCTGCCTGGTCTTGCCAAAAGCAAATTGCTATTGTTTTAATAGCTGCTAGCGCATGGCTGGTATGCGCCAGCAGGCTAAAAGACTAAAAAACCGCGATCACTCGCCCAGGTAGGCCGCCCGGACCCGCGGATCTTCGAGCAGCATCTTCGCATCGCCGTTCATCGTGATATTGCCCGACTCCATGACATAGCCCCGGTTGGCAATGCCCAGCGCGCGGCTGGCGTTCTGCTCGACCAGCAGCACCGTCATGCCCCGCGCCGACACATCGCGCACCACCTCGAAGATCTTGTCCACCATGATGGGCGACAGGCCCATCGACGGCTCGTCGAGCAGCAGCACCTTGGGCCGGCTCATCAGGGCGCGGCCCATCGCCAGCATCTGCTGCTCGCCGCCCGACATGGTGCCGGCCAGCTGGTCCTTGCGCTCACGCAGGCGCGGGAACAGAACAAACATCTTTTCAATGTCGTCGGCAATGCCCGCCTTGTCGTTGCGAATGTAGGCGCCCATCTGCAAATTTTCGGTGATGGTCATGCGGGCGAACACGCCGCGCCCTTCGGGCACCATCGCCAGGCCTTCCTTCACCAGGTCCCAGGCTCCGCGTCCCCGGATGCTTTTGCCCAGGTATTCGATATCGCCGCCCAGCATGGGCAGGCTGCCGGTGATGGCTTTCATGGTGGTGGTCTTGCCCGCGCCGTTGGAGCCGATCAGCGTCACCAGCTCGCCCTCGTAAACCTCGAAATCAACGCCCTTGACGGCCTGGATGCCACCGTAGGCCACCTGCAGGCCGCTCACCTTGAGAAGTGTGTTTGCCATAGTCATCCTTCCTTTAATGACCTGCGCCCAGATAGGCGGTGATCACTTTTTCATTCTTCTGCACCTCGGCCGGCAGGCCCTCGGCAATCTGCTTGCCATAGTCGAGCACCGTCACCCGGTCGCACAGGCCCATCACCAGCTTCACGTCATGCTCTATCAGCAAGATCGTGCGGTTGTCCTTGCGGATCCGGTCGATCAGCTCGCGCAGCTGCACTTTTTCGGTGGCGTTCATGCCGGCGGCCGGCTCGTCCAGCGCGATCAGCTGCGGATCGGTCGCCAGCGCCCGCGCAATTTCGAGGCGGCGCTGGTCGCCGTAGCTCAGGGTGCGTGCCTTGAAGTCCGCGTATTTCCCAATCCCCACATAGTCGAGCAGTTCCTGTGAGCGCCTGGCAATCGCGGCTTCCTCCTGCTTGAAGCCCGGCGTGCGGAAAATCGCGCCCAGCAAGCCGGAATGGGTGCGCACATGCCGGCCGACCATCACGTTTTCGAGCGCCGTCATGTCGGCGAACAGGCGGATGTTCTGGAAGGTGCGGGCAATCCCGGCCTTGGCCACTTCGTGCACGGCCGTGGGCTTGTACGGCTTGCCGGCCAGCTCAAACGTGCCGCTGTCGGGCGTGTAAAGCCCGGTCAGCACATTGAAAAAAGTGGTTTTCCCGGCGCCGTTGGGGCCGATCAGCCCGTAGACCTGGCCGCGTTCGATCTTGATGCCGACATCGCTCAAGGCCTGCAGGCCGCCGAAGCGCTTGGAAACGCCGGACACATTGAGAATGGTTTCGCTCATGTCCACTCTCCTTAGGGATTGATTGACTGGATGGGGGTTTTGCCGACCGGCTTGTTCAGCGATTTGCCATGCTCGGCCGAGGGCCACAGGCCGCGCGGGCGCATCAGCATGACGGTGATCATGGCCAGCGCGATCAGCAGCTGGCGCAGGATGGACGAGTCGAGCCGGCCGTCCGTCATGGCCTGCAGCGGCCCGGCGACGTGGCGCAAGACCTCAGGCAGCGCGGCCAGCAGCAGCGCGCCCAGAATGACGCCGGGCAGGTGGCCGATACCCCCCAGCACCACCATGGCGACGATCATGATCGACTCCATCAGGCTGAACGATTCAGGCGAGACAAAGCCCTGGAAGGCGGCAAACATCGCGCCCGACACGCCGCCGAAGGTCGCGCCCATGCCGAAGGCCAGCAGCTTCATGTTGCGGGTGTTGATGCCCATCGCCTTGGCGGCGATCTCGTCCTCGCGAATCGCCATCCAGGCGCGGCCGATGCGGGAATTCTCCAGCCGGTAGCAAATCACCACCGAAAAGATCACCAGCACCAGGAACAGGTAGTAGTACATCGAGACAGAGGTGAACTCGATGCCGAAAAAAGTATGTGACTTGCCCAGGTCGAAACCGAAAAACTTCATCGAATCAATCTGGCTGATGCCCTTGGGACCGTTAGTCAGGTTGATCGGGCGGTCCAGGTTGTTCAAAAACACCCGGATGATTTCGCCAAATCCCAGCGTCACGATGGCCAGGTAGTCTCCTCGCAGCCTGAGCACCGGAAAACCCAGCAAGAGGCCGAAGCAAGCGGCCACTACGGCAGCAGCCGGAATAATGGCCCAGATCGGCAAATGCAGGCCAGCCGGAAAATTGGCGGCAATCCATGGAAAGGCATCGGCCAGATGGGGCGAGCCCAGCAAGGCGAACAGATAGGCCCCCACGGCGAAAAAAGCCACATAGCCCAGGTCCAGCAGGCCCGCATAGCCGACCACGATGTTCAGCCCGAGCGCGAGCAGCACATACAGCAGCGCCATGTCGACGATCCGCACCCAGGCGTTGCCGCCTTGCTGCAGCAGGATGGGCAACACCAGCAAAGCCAGCGCGGCGATCAGGAAAGTAGCCAGTTTTTTGGTTTTCATGAGAATTTCTCCTTGCGCGTCGGTTGCTTGCCCGGCCTCAGGCACGGTCTGCCACACGTTCGCCCAGCAAACCCGAAGGCCGCAGCGTGAGCACGAAAATCAGCACGATAAAGGCAAAAATGTCCGAATACTGGCTGCCCAGCACACCGCCGGTCAGCGGGCCGATGTAGCCTGCGCCGATGGCTTCGATCAGGCCCAGCAGGATGCCGCCCAGCACCGCGCCGCCGAGGTTGCCGATTCCGCCGAAAACGGCCGCGGTGAATGCTTTCAGCCCGGGCAGAAAGCCCATGGTGTGCTGCACGGTGCCATAGTTGGAGGCGTACATCACGCCGGCCAGCGCGGCCAGGATGGCGCCGATGATGAAGGTGGCGGAAATGACGGTGTCGGGGCGCACGCCCATCAGCGCGGCAACGCGGGGATTTTCAGCCGTGGCCCGCATCGCGCGGCCCAGCCTGGTGTAATGCACCAGCCACATCAGCACCGACAGCGACACCGCCGTGGCGCCCAGAATGAACAGCTGCGTCACGGTGATCACCGCGCCGCCGACCTGGAAAGGCTCGGCGGGAAGAAGCGTTGGATACGACTTGTAGTTCGGCTTCCAGATGATCATGGCCAGCGTCTGCAGCAGCAGCGACATGCCGATGGCGGTGATCAAGGGCGCCAGCTTGGGCGAGTTGCGCAGCGGACGGTAAGCGACTTTTTCGATGGTGTAGTTGAGCGCGCCGCACACCACGAACGCAATCAGCAGGGAAATCAGCAGCAGCAGCCAGCCGGGTGTGCCGGGCATCGACTCCTGCATCCAGCCGATGATGGTCCAGCTGGTCAGCGCGCCGACCATCAGGACTTCGCCATGCGCGAAATTGATCAGGTTGATGATCCCGTACACCATGGTGTAACCCAGGGCGATGAGCGCGTACATGCTGCCCAGCACCAGCCCGTTGATGATTTGCTGTAGCAAAATTTCCATCAGTCACTCCAGTTATTTTGAATTGGCCAACTCGACTTGTGCCGCGAATCCACGGGATCACCGCAAACCCGCATGCGCTAACAAAAAAGCCCGCCTGTCTCCAGTCAGTAACTGGTGAAGGTGGCGGGCTGATGCACAAATTGTAGCCACAGCGACCTAGCGAGAATCGCGCCAACGCTCGCGTTATTGCGGGGTTTACCCTTGAGAAATCTGGTTTTTCTGCCCAGATCAGGCGTTCTCAGCGGATTTGCCCGTGCCTCACTTTGCTAGCCGTTTTTCTGCTGGTTTCTTGCCTTCAACTCATTCAGCTTATCGGCAATGCGTATTTCAAGGCCCCGGTTGACGGGCCGGTAAAACCCTGGCGGGGGCATGCCGTCGGGCAGGTAGTTTTCACCCGCGGCAAACCCATCCGCCTCGTCATGGGCATAGCGGTAGTTCTTGCCGTAGTCGAGCTGCTTCATGAGCTGGGTGGGTGCATTGCGCAAATGCAGCGGCACCGGGCGCGTGCCGTCCTTCTTGATGAAGGCCTTGGCTTCATTGAAAGCCTTGTACACCGCGTTCGACTTGGGCGCGACGGCCAGGTAGACCACGCACTGGGCCAGCGCGAGCTCTCCCTCGGGCGAGCCCAGGCGTTCATACACCTCGGCCGCATCCAGCGCCATCCGCAGCGCGCGCGGGTCCGCCAGCCCGATGTCCTCGCTGGCCATGCGGATGAGCCGTCGCGCCAGGTAGCGCGGCTCGGCACCACCATCGAGCATGCGCATGAACCAATAGAGCGCGGCATCGGGGTCGGAACCGCGCACCGATTTGTGCAGCGCCGAAATCGTGTCGTAGAACTGCTCGCCGCCCTTGTCATAGCGGCGCAGGCGTTCGCCCAGCACCTTGAGCAGCCAGGCATCGCTCACGTTCGTGATTTTTTCGGCTCTGGCCGCCACGCTGAGTGATTCGAGCGTATTGAGCAGGCGCCGGGCATCGCCATCGGCATAAGCCACCAGGCGGTCCACAGCCGCTTCTGCTATGCTTTCAATAGCTGCAAGCGCATGCTCATCAAGCGCTCTGGCAACGATTTGCTTCAAATCTACTTCGGTCAACGGCTGCAGCACATACACCGCCGCGCGAGACAGCAAGGCCGAATTGACCTCGAACGAAGGGTTTTCGGTGGTCGCGCCAATGAAGGTAAAAAGGCCGCTTTCGACATGCGGCAAAAAAGCATCCTGCTGGCTTTTGTTGAAGCGGTGGACTTCATCGACAAACACGATGGTCCGTTTGCCGTGGCCTTCGCCCTGCCCCTGCCAGACCGTTGCCTGCTCGACCGCCTCGCGGATGTCCTTGACACCGCCCAGCACCGCCGAGATGGTGATGAAATGCGCGTTGAAACTGCTGGCCATGAGCCGGGCAATCGTGGTCTTGCCGACGCCGGGCGGGCCCCACAGAATGCAGCTGTGCGGCTCGCCCGATTCAAACGCGATGCGCAGCGGCAGGCCTTCGCCCAGCAGGTGCTGCTGGCCGATGACTTCACCCAGGTTTTTGGGCCGCAACCGCTCGGCCAGGGGGGGATGGGATGCGGGTTTTGCCAAGATCGGGGCGCGTCAGGCGGTCAGGTGAAACAGTGCCGGCCAGTCCGTCTTGCGTCGGCTTACTGCCGGATGACGTCGGCCCCCTTGGGAGGCGTGAACTCGAAAGTGTTCGGGGGCAAAGCCGGGTTGACTTCCACCTTGCTGAAGCTCAGCACGGAGCGCTGGCCAAAACTGTCCAGGATTTCAAGTGCGGCAAGTTCGCCCGCCTTGCCGGCGGGCTGGTCGCCGGCACGAAAGCCGACGCGGACTGCCTGCAGCTGGCCGTCCCTGGACTTGGGCGTGGCCACCACCCACGCCAGCCCGTCCTTTTCGGGAGCAGCGGCCAGGGAGAAGTCGGCTTGCAGCGCCCGCAGGTCAGGCGCGGCGGCAATCAGGGCCGCGGGCGTGGCGCCCAGCACCGCTGATTGCTTGCGCGCGGTCACCTGGTTCAGGTCGGCGTCGTAAAGCCACAGCGTCTGGCCATCGGCCACGATGCTCTGCTCGAATGGTTTTTTGTAGATGAACTTGAAGCGGTTCGGCCGGGAAAACTCGAACGTGCCGCTGGAGCTTTTGCTGCGGGCAGCCTGGCCGTCCTTGGCAGGCGCCGTCACGACCTGGGTGAACTCGGCGCGGCCGCTGCCGACCGCCTTGACAAAGTTTTCAAGGCTTTTCAGGCCGTCAGCGCAGGCGTACTGGGCGCAGGCAGCTATAAAAACAGTAGCAAAAAAACGTTTCATCAAAATCATTCCACCCGTGCGGGCACCAGGATCTCACGCTGGCCGCTGCCACTCATGGCACTGACCAGCCCGGCGTTTTCCATGTCTTCCACCAACCGTGCGGCGCGGTTGTAGCCAATCTTCAGATGACGCTGAACCAGCGAAATGCTGGCCTTGCGGTTTTTCAACACCACTTCAACCGCCTGGTCGTACATCGGATCCTTCTCGCCGCCCGCGTCGCCGGCCAGGTCGCCCCCTTCACCATCGACCGTGCCGCCTTCCAGGACGCCGTCAATATAGTCCGGCTCTCCCTGCTGCTTGAGATAGGCCACCACCCGGTGCACTTCATCGTCGCTCACAAACGCACCATGCACCCGGATTGGAAAGCCCGTACCGCTCGGCATGTAAAGCATGTCGCCCATGCCGAGCAGGGCTTCGGCGCCCATCTGGTCAAGAATGGTGCGGCTGTCGATCTTGCTGCTGACCTGAAAGGACAGCCGGGTGGGAATATTGGCCTTGATGAGGCCGGTAATCACATCGACGCTGGGCCGCTGCGTGGCGAGCACCAAGTGGATGCCGGCGGCTCTGGCCTTTTGCGCCAGCCGGGCAATCAGCTCTTCGATCTTCTTGCCGACCACCATCATCAAATCGGCCAGTTCGTCGATGACCACCACGATGTAGGGCAGGCGCTCCAGCGGCTCGGGCTGCTCGGGCGTGAGGCTGAAGGGGTTGTAGATGAACTCTTCGCGCTCGCCGGCTTCGTCGATCTTGGCGTTGTAGCCGGCCAGGTTGCGCACCCCCAGCTTGCTCATGAGCTTGTAGCGCTTTTCCATCTCAGCCACGCACCAGTTCAGACCGTGCGCGGCTTGCCGCATGTCGGTCACCACCGGCGCCAGCAGGTGCGGAATGCCCTCATAGACGCTCATCTCCAGCATCTTGGGGTCAATCAGGAGCAGGCGCACATCGCGTGCATCGGCCTTGTACAGCAGGCTCAGAATCATCGCGTTGATGCCGACCGACTTGCCCGAGCCGGTGGTGCCCGCCACCAGGCAGTGCGGCATTTTCGCCAAGTCGGCCACCACCGCATGACCGGCGATGTCCTTGCCCAGGCCAATGGTGAGCAATGAAGACGCATCGTTGTACGCCTTCGAGCCCAGAATCTCGCTCAGCTTGATTGACTGGCGCTTGGCATTGGGCAACTCCAGCGCCATGTAATTTTTGCCCGGTATGGTTTCAATCACCCGGATCGACACCAGGCTCAGCGCACGCGCCAGGTCCTTGGCCAGCGTGACGACCTGCGAGCCCTTGACGCCGGTGGCCGGCTCGATTTCGTAGCGGGTGATGACCGGGCCCGGGGCGGCGGCCACGACCCGCACCTCGACGCCAAAGTCCTTGAGCTTTTTCTCGATCAGGCGCGATGTCATTTCCAACGTTTCGGATGCGACGCTCTCCTGCCGCACCAAAGCGGTATCGAGCAAGCTGACCTGCGGCAAACGCGAGTCGGAAGACACAGGGGACAAGACCGACGCGATGGGCGCGGAATACGCCGGAGGCGTCGAATGGGCCACCGCTGTCGCAGGGGCGGCAGGCCCTGCTGCTGTCGCAACCGCAGCCTGCGGCTTCACTTTGATGGCCCGCTCGCTTTTGGGCAGCTCTACAACTGGCGGCTTGATGATGATCGGCACCGGATGATGCTCCTCGATTTCGACGCGTTCGCCTGTGACGGTTTCCTCTCGTTCACGGGCGGCTTTTTTACCCACCGCCAAGTCCTCGGCAGCTTCGCGCTTTGCCCGGCGCAAGGTGATGGCGCCGTCGATACGGGCGCCCAGGCTCAATGCGACACGGGCCCAGGAAAAATTGAACACGCTGGCAACGGCAATCACCCCCAGCGCGATAAAAACCAGGCCCGAGCCGGCAAACCCCAGCCATTTAACGCCGAGGTTGCCGAGCACATAACCGACCACGCCGCCGGCATGACCCGGCAATTTGAATTCAAATCGGTACAGGCGCGACCATTCCAGTGCCGCGCTGGCAGCCAGCAGCAGCAGCAAACCCAGCCAGAAGCGCACGCGACTGGCCTGCCTGGAAGACGCCGGCAATGACGAATCCCCACGCAGCCCGCGTGTTACCGACAGCAACCACGCCTGAAAGCCGGCTGCAAGTGCCCACCAGACAGAAAAACCGAAAAGAAAATAACTGGCGTCTGCCAGCCAGGCGCCCAAATGGCCGCCCCAGTTGTTGGCAGCCACGAACGCACCACTGGCCGTCTCGGGATTGCCCGAGGTTGACCAGGCCGCATCCTGAGCGGAATAGCTCAGCAAGGCTGCGAGCCAGAGAATAAGGCCCACCAACCCCAGGATCAGGCCGACTTCGCGGGCAAAACGTCTAAAGCCGCTGGGCGCACCAGCGACGGGGGGATTTCTGGAGTTCAGGGTATGAAGCGAGTAAGTCATAACGGGTCTCAGAGCTTAACGCAGTTGGGCCAGGCTTTGAGGACAGGCAACGCCCAGAACTGTAAAGGCCTGGAGAGTCAGCCCAGCGAATTCAGGTGCTGTTTCACGATCAGCGAACCATCTTCCTGCGTCGCAATGAAGCCGCGCTCTTCCAAATCCTTCATGACCCGGCTGACCATCTCGCGCGAGGCGCCCACCATCTTGGCCAGGTCCTGGCGCGACACGCGGCCGGGTATCACGGCATTTTCTTCTGCGCCCCAGGCATTCTCGCCGGCCGATTCCAGCAGCACCCTGGCAACACGGCCGTACACATCCATCAAGGCAAGCGATTCGATCTTGCGGTCGGCCTGGCGCAGACGCCATACCAGTCCTCTCAGCACGGCATAGGCCATGGAGTCGGTCTCTGGCAGACAGCGCGCAAACTCCATCTGGCCCAGGACCAGCACATCGGTCTGCACTTCTGCCATCACTGACGCCGAATGGGGCGCATGGTCGATCAAACTCATTTCACCGACATAGTCGCCCGGACGCATCGTCGCCAGGATCACCTCTCGCCCTCGCGCATCGCTGCTGATGACGCGGGCGCGTCCCGTCAGCAAAATAGTCAGGGCATTGGATTTCTTGCCCTGCTCGACGATAAATTCACTGCGCTTATAACGCCGTTTGACGACGGCATTGGCAACCGACGAGGCCTGAGAGGCCGTCAGCATCGAAAAAAGTGGTACGCGGCGAATCAATTCCAGACTGGAAACCATGGTTGTCATGCCATTGCCTTCCATCCCTTACGGTCAACAACCGTTTCCTGATTTCTTACAATGGCCGCGCTTTCGCAGAAAACAGATGCTGTCAAAGTATTCACCTTGCTGGACATTTACAACACAAACGCGATCTGACTCTACCTGAGTTCCAACACTTTCTCATCGGGTTATTCACCATGAAACATTCCAGAGTTCTCATTCTCGGCTCAGGCCCCGCCGGCTACACTGCGGCCGTTTATGCAGCACGCGCCAATCTCAATCCGGTACTGATCACGGGAATGGCCCAGGGCGGCCAGTTGATGACCACCACCGAAGTGGACAACTGGCCTGCCGATGTCGACGGTGTGCAGGGACCAGAATTGATGCAGCGATTCCTCTCTCACGCCGAACGCTTTAAGACCGAGATTATTTTTGACCATATCAATCAGGTCGACCTGAGCCAGCGACCCTTTACCCTGACAGGCGACAGCGGCACCTACACCTGCGATACCTTGATCATCGCTACAGGCGCTTCCGCCAAATACCTGGGGCTGCCATCGGAAACAGCCTTCATGGGGCGCGGCGTTTCCGGCTGCGCCACCTGCGATGGATTCTTCTACCGCGAACAGGAAGTCTGTGTCGTCGGTGGAGGCAATACTGCCGTCGAAGAAGCGTTGTACCTGTCCAACATCGCCAGCAAAGTGATGCTGGTGCACCGCCGAGACACTTTCAAGGCCGAAGCCATCCTGATCGACAAGCTGCATGAGAAGGTGGCTGCCGGAAAAATCGAATTGAAACTGCACCAGACCCTGGACGAGGTGCTTGGCGATGCGTCAGGGGTAACAGGCATCCGGCTGCGAAGCACAAAAACCGGCACGACGCAAGACATTGCGCTCAAAGGTTGCTTCATCGCGATTGGCCACCATCCCAACACCGATATTTTTGCCGGCCAGCTGGAGATGAATGGCGGCTACATCATCACTAAGACCGGTCTACAGGGCTTGGCCACCATGACCAGCGTGCCAGGGGTGTTTGCCGCTGGCGACGTGCAGGACAGTATTTACCGCCAGGCGATCACCAGCGCGGGCACCGGCTGCATGGCGGCGCTGGATGCCCAGCGCTTCCTGGAACAAAGCGCCTGAAAGGCGCATCAACGGGGAACTGACTTGATTCCTGCCCTTGGCTGAATGAAGCTCTGGAAAGGCGAGACTTCGGGAAATTTTGTTTTCGGGCTATAATTTATGGCTTAGCTGAGCATTCATAGGGTCTGTCCAGTACGGATCTAGTCAGTTTTCCAGCATCCTATTTCTAATTTTTTACGGAGAGTGCGCTCATGGCACGCGTCTGTCAGGTAACGGGCAAAGGCCCGATGGTGGGAAACAATGTTTCTCACGCAAACAACAAAACCAAGCGTCGGTTCATGCCCAACCTGCAGTA
>JAQGLT010000134.1 GCA_028292745.1 Polaromonas sp.
AACAGCTCTGTGGCATTGTTCATGGTGGGGCACCTTCACACGCATTTGGGAGATGCCATTTTTGACCCAAGGCCTATCTGCTGTCACCCTGATACCGCAGCGCTGCTTATCCAAAACTCAGGTTAGACTAATGTGCCTACTCCTAAGCTAGCCTTGCAGACGTCATTGCCTGCGCCTTTGCCCGCTCCTCTGCGTGTGATGCTCGTCGAGGACAGTCCGGACATTCTGGACACGATGTCGGAATTCCTGTGTATTCATGCATTTGACGTCCTGGCGATAGCGCATCCTTTTGACGCTCTACAGCAGGCAGCCAGCTTTAATGCCGATGTCTATGTGCTTGACATTGGATTGCCCGGCATGGATGGCTACCATCTGGTCCAGCAGTTGCGCCAACTCGACACGAACAACGCCCGGTTTATCGCACTGACCGGCTATGGGCAGCGTTCGGACAAAGCGCGCGCACTGATGGCCGGGTTCGATGTGCATTTCACCAAACCGGTGAACACCCAGGTGTTACTCGGAACGCTCCATGCGGCGGCATCCATGGGCCTCAGCAGCAAGAATTACTGACGTCTGCACACAAGCCAGACAGCCAGAAGTTCCAACGCCGGGCGCGCGGGGATGAGATGCTCATCAACTGCTAAGAAGCCGCTGCTTGTTGTCCCGGGTCTTTCGTGCGTGCTCGCGCATGATGGATTCGGCCCTCATGCCCTCGCGCTGCTCGATGGCGGCCACCAGATCGCAGTGGTCATGATGGGCCCTGGCAATGAACTCATATTCGAGTTGAGGGGCAACGCCCTGCATGCTCACCGCCGTGGCCGCAGCCAGGGGGATTTTGGAGATGAAGTCGATGGCATCGTCCAGCGGCTTGCTTCCTGCAGCCTGAATCAGTGTGGAGTGAAACGTGGCATTGATCGCCATCCATTGGCGCGCGTCCAGCACCTTGCCCGGCTCCATGGCCTCGACCAGCAGTTGCCGGCCCTCGTCCAGGCAGCTGTAAAGCACCTGCAGGCCTTGGCTGTCCATGCCCTTTTCCGCAGCCAGGCGCGCGGCCATGCCCTCCAGTGTGCCGCGCACATCGATGGCGTCGCTCAGATCTCTGGCATTGAATGATTTCACGCGAAATCCCCGCGTCGGCAGACGCTCCAGCAGTCCGTCCTTGGCCAGTTCTTCAAAAGCCAGGCGAATCGGCGTGCGCGACACCCCCAGGTCATCGACCAGCTGCAACTCCAGGAGCCGCTCGCCCGGCTGGTAGCGGCCCGAGATGATTCTGCGCTTGATCTCGTTGACGACGGTGTGGATTTGTGTGGCCATGGAATGAATGCAGAGTATCCAAAGAACGCAATTCTGCACGCATTTTTACTATGTGCTTCTCCTCTGTGCTTCTTTATAGCGCCTTAAAGCAGCAGGTTGGGGCATTCCAAATGCAAGATAAGCATGAACACACTAGTTTTTACATCAACGCCAAACAAAAATCTTCCATAAAAATGCATGCATTATTTAAGTAAACCTAGATTTTTTCTTTGTTTTATGATGAAATGCATGCAGTAGATCTATTTAAGATCAATTAATTTTAGGAATCAAAGATGATTAAGGCAGCACTTTCTGAAAACACCCGAAACCCGATAGTTGGAAAGGCATGCAAAATATTAGCGCTCGGCTTGGCGGCGGCTGCGTGGCTTGTGCCGTTCACGGCAGCGGCCAATACCGCCTGGCCAACCGCCCCCGTCACCTTCGTGGCGCCGTTTTCCGCAGGCGGTGGCGGCGATACCTTGACCCGGCTGTACGCCCAGCAGCTGAACCTGGCGCTCAATGTGCCCGTCATCGTGGACAACAAGCCCGGCGCTGGGGGCAACATCGGCACGTCTTTCGTGGCCAAGGCCGCGCCTGACGGCCAGACCGTGGTGTTTGGCACCATGGGCACCATGGGCACCAACCATTTCCTGTACAAGCGCACTGGCTATTCCATCAACGATTTCGAGCCTGTCGCGCTGTTCGGAACGACCGGCCTGGCGCTGGTGGTGGCCAAGGATTCGCCCTTCAAGAACGTTGCAGAGCTGATCGCTTTCGGCAAAAAGAATCCGGGCCAGCTTTCCTGCGCATCGGGCGGCAACGGCACGGTATCGCACCTGGCGTGCGCCATGCTGCAGCAGCAGGCCGGCATTGACGTTGCGCACATTCCGTATAAGGCTTCCTCGACCGCCATCATTGATGTGCTGAGCCAGCGTGTGTCCTTCTTCATTGATGTGACGCCGGTGCTGACGCCGCAGATCAAGGCGGGTACGCTGCGGGCCCTGGCCGTGACCATGAAAAAGCGCCTTCCGGCATTCCCCGAGGTTCCCACGCTGGCGGAAAGCGGCCTGGCCGACTACGAAATGTTCAGCTGGGACGGCATGTTCGCCCCCAAGGGCACGCCCGCGGACCGGCTGGACAGACTGCATGACGCGGTGCAGTCCGCCTTGAAGAACCCCGAGTTCAGCAAGAACATGACGGACCGCGGCACGCTGTTGGAAACCATGTCGCGCAAGGATTTCAGTGCACTGGTGCAACGTGAATACGGCCGAATGGGTGCCGTGGTCAAGCGTCTGGGCGTCACCATCGATTGACGGGGTGCCATCGAATGCAGGCAGGCGCTGAAATAAATCATCGGTGCCTGCCGGCATCCCATCCGCGCATGCCCAAAAACGCTGGCACGGCTTCATCTGGATGAAGCACCTGTTTGTCAGCGGGACACCTGCCACTCGAACATTGACAAGGAAGTTGCACATTCATGACTGATTTCACGACGTGGAATGCCGGCGGACAGACGATTGCCATTCGCAAGGACATCCGGGTGCCGATGCGGGACGGCATCGAGCTCGCTGCGGATGCCTACCACGGCACACAGGACAAACCGCGCCCGGCACTGGTCGCACTGAGCCCCTACGGCAAGGAACTGCAGGCCCTGGCGCTGACCACGCCGCCGCAGCGGCGTCCCAGCCCGATGTGGGACGGCTGCATCGAGGCCGGCGACATCGCCCGCATCGTCAAGGAAGACTACGTCCACGTCATCGGCGACGTGCGCGGCTCCGGCCACTCCGGCGGCGAGCACATCGGCAATTACAACGCCGGTGGCGTCTCGCTTGGCCAGGATGCCTACGACTTCATCGAATGGGTCGCCGCGCAGCCGTGGTGCGACGGCAATGTCGGCATGGTCGGCATTTCCTACTTCGGCTCGATGCAGGTGCTGGCCGCGGCCGAGCGCCCGCCGAGCCTGAAGGCAATTTTCATCAGCGGCGGCCATTTCGACTTTTACGAGACCACCTACCACGGCGGCATCATGTGGTTCATGCCGCGTGCCGCCCGCGAAGGGCGCGGCGGTGACTCGGGCTGGGCGTTCACCGACGGGGTGAAGTCCCGCATGATCGAGAAATACGCCCCCGACGAGCTGAAGCAGCGCGTCGCCAAACGCCTGCAGGATCCGGATGTGGCTGCCTGGCCGAACCTGGTCCATATCCTGAACTACCCAAAGAACCACGAGGCCTGGTTCGACATCGTGATGAACGAGCTGGACGGCGAGTGGTACGAGGAGCGCAACCCGATCACGCTGGCGCCCAACATCGACATCCCGGTCTACCTGCAACTCGACCAGGGCCGCGGCTGGACGCTGGACGGCACGATCGACCTGTTCCATGCGGTCAAGGGCCCCAAGAAGCTGGACATCGGCCCGTACCCGCCGATGCAGTCGCGCCCCTTCATCGAGGAACACGACAAGATGTTCCGCTGGTACGACTACTGGCTCAAGGGCATAGCCAACGGCGTGATGGACGAGCCGGCCGTGAGCGTCTTCGTGGAGGGCTCGCGTGAGCGGGTGACGGCAGACCAATGGCCGCCCAAGGACGTGGAATATCGACCCCTGTACCTGCGCCCGCGCGGCAAGCTGTCCACCGAGCCCGAGCCGATGGGCGCCGAATACGCCGCCCCCGACGGCTTCTACCAGGCGCCGCTGACAGTGACCGACAAGGTGGAGATCCTGAGCTGGAGCACCGACCGGTTCGAGGAAAGCGCGGAACTGATCGGCACCGGTGCCGCGCACATCTTCGCGGAAATCGACCAGAGCGACACGAATTTCATCCTGCGCCTGTGGGACACCGCCCCGACGGGCAAGCGCCAGCTGATCACCACCGGCTACCTCAAGGCCTCGCACCGCGAGCTCGACGAGCGCACGACCGAGGGCAACCCGTACCATCCGCACACCCGCGCCGTGCCGGTGGAGCCGGGCAAGATCGAGGAGTACGTGCTGCGCCTCTACCCGTT
The DNA here is from genome assembly GCA_028292745.1 of Polaromonas sp. GTDB lineage: Bacteria > Pseudomonadota > Gammaproteobacteria > Burkholderiales > Burkholderiaceae_C > Polaromonas. The sequence goes on from JAQGLT010000134.1 coordinate 4,297, forward strand.
CGCGAACACCTTCAAGCCGGGTCACCGCCTGGTGGTCGAACTGTCCAACGGCGAGCCGCTGGCCGACGAGCACAACGCGCTGCTGCCGCCCGATGCCTACCACCTGCCGGTGGGCCGACCCGTCACGCACAAGATCTACCGCGACGCGGCCCACCATTCCCGGCTCGTCCTGCCGTTCACCGTGCGCAAGCCAGCGCAAGACCCGGCTAACTGACGGCATCGAGACACCCACTTGCAACGGGCACGTTTCGAAGCCTCGACAACCCGCACTACCCTGAGCACACGCTATCGTGCCGCACGGTACGGTGGCAATACCGTTGAGCTTCAAACCGCGTGGTTGTTCCAGCGTGGTGTTCATCACCCTGCGGGCTCTTTCGCGGGGGTCGGCAGATCGATGCACAGGTGACTCGCGATAGGGCGAAATCACCCGGACTTCCAAGCGCTTTGGTCTGACAGTCCGATTGCTATTAAATTAATAGCTAACTGCGCAGGCGGTGTCTACGCTGGAGCCGGTTTTGATCACAAATTATGCCATTTTCCTGGCTGTCTCCCGGATTTCTCCTTCCCCAGCGGGAAAGGGGCAAAGCGGCGCATCTGGGTCGCCTGTGGCCCCGCTTGGCGCCTTCCCCCCGCTGGAGGAGGCGGGATGGGGGCCTCCCCGAATCCGAATCTGGCCCATCCAGGCACCAAGCAGGCCTCGGGTCAGCAGGAAAAGCCGTGGCGGGCGTTCGAGCCCCGCTGGCCCCATCCCAACCTTCGCGCAGCGGGGGAAGGAGAAATACTGGGAAAACCTGAAAAATGACGTAATTTATGATCAAAACGGGCTGCAGCGCAGGCGGGATATGCGCAAGCAGCTATTGATTCAGGAGCGCCAACGCTTCAATGCTTTTCGCCCGTGCCCACTTTCCGTGCATAGAAAGCGGCAACTTCCTGAATTTCTGCCTGCGTCATGGCGCGCACCATGCTGCGCATCTGCGCCTGGGAGTCGTTACGCCGCGTGGCGTCCTTGAAGGCTTGCAACTGGGCCACCAGGTAATCATGGGGCATGCCTTCAAGCCAGGGCGTACCGAGCTTTTGATCGACCCCGCCATGGCAGGAAATGCAGGGGGCAATGTTGCGCATGGGATCTCCCACTCGCACCAGGGCCGGAAGTTTTTCGTCATAAGTGGTGGGTGCCGTGCGCGCCTTGGGGAGGGAAGCATAGTAAGCGGCCAAGTCCTCGATGTCGCGCTCCGAAAGATTGCGGGCCAGTGCCTGCATGGTGGCGTTCTGACGCTTGTCACTTTTGTAATCTTTGAGCTGCTTGATCACCACTTCCGGGTACTGACCGGCCAGGTTGGGTGCATTGGCTACGCTGATGCCTTGTGCGCCATGGCACATGGTGCAGTTCAGTGCCAGCGTTGCGCCCCGGCCCACTGCATCGCTGGCACCGGCCCGCGCCATTGAGCGTTCCAGCACGACGTGGGTCGATTGTTGAGCTGCCGGGTTGCCTTGAGAACCGGGGGAGGACCAGCTAGAGGGAACGCCTGCTGCCTGGCAAATACTCGCCCATAGCCCCTGGGCGGTAAAGTCGCTGTGCACCGACGGAAGCCAAACAAAACCCACCAGGAACGAAGCGAGCGTCAGCACGACAAGCGAAACCACGCTGCGCCGGAACCATGCATTGCGCCAGGAGTAAGCGTCGTGCTCTTTCATTAGCGGCTCCCAATTGGAATGACCGGCACCGAAGCCTCCTTGAGCATGGCCAGTTGCGCAATCGGGTAGCCATAGTTCACCACCGTCAGGCCGATCATCATGGCAATCCAGAGACCAAAACTGTTGAGCAACGCAGGCACATGGTTCGATGGGTGCGCAGTGCGGCTGAAGGTGAACGGCTGGATCTCGGACACTTCAGCCTTGCGGCGGTGCGCCATGGCCAGGATATAGACCAGCAGGACCGCAGAGACCACCAGCAGCAAGCCGCCCAATGTCGAGGCGATCACTGTCCACGCCTGGGACTGGATGTCCGGATGCGTATAGTCGTAGTAAGCCATGCGGCGCGGCATGCCGAGCAAGCCCACCAGGTGCCAGGGCATCGACAACACCATCATCCCGACAAACCACAGCCACAACTGTATTTTCATGAGGCGCTTGGGAAGGGCGGCACAGCCCGTGAGCTGAGGCCAAAGCTCATAGGCCACCATGAAATACATGATGACGATCGCGCCAGCGAAGATGAGATGGAAGTGACCGGTGACCCACTGGGTGTTGTGCACCGTCTCATTGAGCTGGTAGCTCATGTTGATGATGCCGCCTGCTCCGCCAAAGCCCAGCATAATGAAGGAGAAGGTCACGGCCAGCATCATGGGGTTGTCCCAGGGAAGCGCCTTGACCCAGCCAAACGGCCCCTTGCCACCGCGAAGCCGGCCGGCAATCTCGACAGAAGCAACGATCGTGAACACGGTCAGCAGGGTCGGAACCGAAACCAGCGCTGTCATGGCCGCATGCACGAACTTGAAGCCCGCGCCGACCTGCGGATCAGCAAACAGATGGTGAATGCCGATAGGCATGGAGAAGACCAAGAAGAGCACGAAGGCCACTCGCGCCATGCTGTCGCTGTACAGCCGCCCTCCGATCGCGCGCGGCACCAGGGTGTAGAAGGCGATGTAGGCAGGCATCAGCCAGAAATACACAATGGCATGCAGCGTCCATGAGAAGAACACGCGCGCCAGGCCGGCATTGATCGTGTCCGTGAAGCCCAGCGAGGCCGGCAGTATCAGCACCAGGATCTCTACTGCAGCGCCCACCGATGTCCACGCCCAGAGGTAAGCCCCCGCCACGTTGCCAAACATTGCCAAAGGCACTGGCAGGCCCGGGTTTTCTTTTTTCCAGGCTTTCAAGTTGAGGGACATCAAGGCCACCCAGATCCAGGAGCCGACCACGACCAGCACGATCCCAAAGTAGTAGAACGAACTGGCGATCATGGGCGGATAGAAGGTGTACAGAACAGACGCCTTGCCCGCGGCCATGGTCACCGAAGCCATTGCCGTTCCCGCGATCACCAGCCAGAACCCCGCCCATCCCCATTTCAAGCCGATCAATGGCTTCTTCAGTGCCAGTTCGGTTATCGCATAGCCAAAGCCCATCGCAACCAGCGTGGGCAGCACATAAGCCATGACGGTGCCATGCGCGGTCACTGAACGGTAGTAGTGCTCCGGGTTGTTGACCCAGGCAGACAAGGGGCTGCGCACGAACATCTGCCATTCACCAAGGAAAATGGCTCCAAGGAAGGCGACAAAGGCAACCCAGAAGTGCGCCAGAACAAGCTTGTTAGCGTGGAACACAGGTCAACCTTTCGCCGCCGCGGGCCTTGGCAAGAAACTCATCGGGTGGAAGCACCTGGACGCGCCCCCACATCGCCTCGTGGCCGGTGCCGCAGTATTCATGACACGGCATGAGTTGCTCGCCGGTTTTGGAGAAGGTCGTCGTGAAGGTGGCAACGAAACCGGGGACCAGCATGGTGTTGGCGTTGGTTCGTCCCACCACGAAGCCATGAATCGCATCCGTCGCCGTTCCCCTGAATGTGACCGGTATCTCGGCCGGCACGACGATGCACTGAGGAATAAACGAATACTGCTGGGCAATGAGACGCACGGTCACCTTACCATCGACCATGGTCGTGCCTAAGTTGCTTTCGATGAATTCGCCGTTGAGGTGCAATGTTTTCACATCGACCGTCTCTACCCGGGACGGCGGCATGGCAGCCCAGTGCAGCCCGGTCACGATCATCATTCCAACGAGCATGGCAATGATGATGCCGACGATGATGGCCCAGCGCCGCTCGGCGGCTATTGCAACCGCTTCGCCGGCATGCGGCGGCGGCGGGGAGGGCGGGACGATGGCGTTCACTGCACAGCACCCCGCGGCAGGTAGGCAAAGAAATAGAAGGCGAAATAAATTGCCACGACGATGGCCGTGGCGACCCCGGCAACGGCGAACGTTCCCGACGGACCCTGGCTCACGATATGGTCGACACGTGCATCTTCAGCGTTCAACGCCTGATCTGCTGCGGCAGACTCGTTCATGGGGGCTTTCTTGTTCATTCCGGCATCACCTTGCGCAATTCGTTGGCTTGGGCTGCCGAAACCGGCGTGCCGCTGTTGTCCCAGGCGACACGGATGTAAGTCACGACGGCGGCCACCTCCTCGTCATTGAGAATGTGGTTGAAAGGCGGCATGCCGTGCGGGCGAGGGTTCTTTTTTGTTCCGGGTGGATAACCGCCGTTGAGCACCATCCGTACCGAGTTGACCGGCGAAGCCATCGTGATGGACTGGTTGCCTGCCAGTGGCGGGTACTCGGGCGGCTGCCCCTTGCCTTCGTTTCCGTGGCACATGGCGCACTGCGTCGTATAGACACGGCGGCCCAGCTCCATGACGGCGGGGTTGACCAGGCGGGCCTGGCTGGTCGGGGGCGGCTCCGAATCACGCTGCGGCAAGGCCTTGAGATAGATGGCCATTGCCGTGATGTCGTCATCGCTCAGGTACTGCAGGCTGTTGTAGACAACCTCGGCCATCGGCCCATAGACTGTGCCGCGATGGGAAACGCCGCTTTGCAAAAGATCGGAAATTTCCTTGATGGTCCAGTTGCCAAGACCGGCTTCCCGATTCGAGGTCAAGGAGGGGGCGTACCAGTTCTGGTTCGGAATCATCCCGCCCTCGAAGGCTTTCGACTCGCTTGAGCCTCCCAGCGCATTGATGGCCGTGTGGCACATGGCGCAATGGCCCAGCCCCTGCACCAGGTAGGCACCGCGATTCCACTCGGCGGACTGTTTCGTATCCGGCACATATTCGCCTTGCTTGAAGTAGAGGGTGCGCCATCCGAGCAGCAGTTCTCGGTTGTTGAACGGAAACTTCAGTTCGTGCGGCCGATTTTGCAGCTTCACTGGCTCGACCGACATCAGGTACGCGTAAATGGCATCGGAGTCTTCGCGGGTGACTTTTGTGTAGGAGGCAAAAGGCATTGCCGGGTACATCAGCGTGCCGTCCCGCGAAATGCCGGTGTGCATCATCCGGTAAAACTCGTCTGCGTTCCACTGGCCAATGCCTGTTTCTTCATCAGGGGTGATATTGGGGGCGTAGAGCGCGCCAAAGGGGGTGGGCATCGGCCGCCCGCCAGCAAATACCTTGCCGCCAGCGGCCGTATGACAGGCCACGCAGTCGCCGGCGCGTGCCAGGTACTCGCCCTTTGTGATGATCTGCGTCGTGGCATTGACCACTTCTGCGTGGTCGGTGCGCGGCATGGCGCGCGGGTAAAGGAAATAAAAACCAGCGCCGAGGGCAGCAAGCAGCAAAAGCAGGACGAAAAAGAGGATGGAACGTGTTTTCATCGCATTCACCGTTGACTGCCGCAGGCCAGCGGCATTCGCACGAGGTTGGACGACTCTGGGCTTGGGTCCGCCGGTGGCGCCTGTCTGGCAAGCCAGCTTGAGACGGCCGTCACGTCAACGTCAGACAACCGGGTTGCGATGCGCTTCATGCAATCGGGCTCAGCAGCGCGCCGGTCGCCCGTCCTCCAACGGGTGAGCTGCGCAGCGATATAGGTTGACCGTAGCCCGACCAGGCCTGGGATACCCGGGTTCATGCCGGTCAAGCCGGCGCCATGGCAGGTCACGCACGCAGGGACTCCTTTTTGGCTGTCGCCGACAGTGGCAAGTAATTGACCACGATCGAGCGTTTGAGAATCCACCGCTGTCTGTTCAGGGGTCGCAAAAGGAGGGCGTTGCTTGGCGAAGTGTTCCGCGATTTCTCGCAAATAGGGATCTGGCAAATAAGCAACCAGATAGTTCATCGGCGTGTAATGTCGCTTCCCATCTCGAAAAGCAACCAACTGGTTGTACAGGTAACCAGCCGGCTTGCCAGCGATGCGGGGAAAGTAAACATTACTGGTGCCTTGCCCGCTCTGCCCATGGCAGGTCACACAGCCCTGCACGCGCGCTTCAAGACTGTCGAGAACCTTGAAGGAGGCAATCGCCTCGTTCTGCGCCAGAGCCAAGGCCGACGTCATTGCTGCAACGGCTGTAAGGCTTCGCAAGGCAACTGAAAAAAGCTTCGACCTGTCCACGTTCTTCATGGCGTCATCTTCTCATATGCCTCTCATCTGTCAATTCAGGGTAATACAGATAATTTCAAATTGATCGGTTGACACCGTACACCTTGCTGCGGCTGCTCCTAACGCCTGACCGCTGGACTGTCCATAGTGCTGACTGTTGGCAAGCCAGGCCCGGAATTACCGTGGGGTTTCGTCCATTCTTTCACTGCACCCCAACGCACCGATTGCTGATTGCGCTTGAAATCAAGATATTCGCTTGGGCCATGCACGTTCAGTTCGCGGCATTGGTGGCCATCGAGCGCTTTCCGGAGATCGATCGACCCCGATTGGCAAGCTGGTTGCCCTGGACAGGCAGGCCATCAGCAATGTGATGACCCGGCTGAGTCAAAAAAGGATTGATCGAGAGCAAGCAGAAGGACAACCGGACCAATTCACTCACGATCGCGGGGGGAAGGCGTTGAGCGAGATGATGCAGCCGCGTGCAGTCCATCGATGACATCATCCTGGGGCTGCTGTCAGACCCCGAGATCCTGCAGCGCCGTCCCTGATTTGAATAGGGTGGGGCGCTGCACATTTGAGTCCGTTTTGATTCGTTAACGCCCTCTGTACAAATCTGCAGTTTCATTCGGAAACGCACCCCAGCGACCCACCTTGGGTTGCGATGGCCCCCCCGCTGCGATGACAGTTGCCAGCTGATAACGTCGTTGCGCATACCAGCGCAGCAGACAATCGCGATCCTGACATGTTGTCTCACGCCTGCGCCATTCCTGGTCATGCTGGCGCTTGAGCGCGATGGGGTCAGAAGTCAACCGTTTGGCGCGCAGGTACATGCGATTGACTTCGCGGTCGAGCCGGGTCAGTTCAGCGTCGGCGCAAACCATCCTGTGCGTCGCCGATCGGGCGGTCGTGCAATCGAAGCTTGGCCTGGACCGTGCGGCTGGGTAGGGCTGGCGTGGTTCTGGCAGCACAGTTCGAGCCGTTTCCATGACTTGCGCTTTTCGCACCTGCGAGGTGGGCGGGGGCAGCCCTGAGACGGTTGCACTGTTTTCGGTGGGGCCTATGACATTTTCAGCGGTGCGGAGCGGAACTTTAGACGTGCCTTGGGGCAAAGAAACAGACGAAGGACCAGGCAGGGGCTGCATGAGCTGCGCTTGTGCCAACGTCTGCCGCACTGCCGCCAGCCCTTCAGCGGCAGACCGCGATTTTTCATGCCCTTCGCTGTAGCGGGCGCGATAGGCCTGCAGGCTGTCGGCGTACAGCAGCTCGGCGCGGCGCAGCAGCTCGGCGCGGTTCGCTGCGCCGACGCTTCCCGCAGCCAGGGCAAGCTGCGCGTAGTGCCCGCCCAGCTGGAACTTGGCATCCGCGGACTCGACCGAGTCGGCGCCCTTCAAGTTGTCGGCCACCCGGCAGGCCATCAGGAAGGCAGTTTCAGCGTCGCGCGATCGGCCATTGGCCGCGGCCGTCTTGCCCACCACCAGGAACGAGGCGATGTCGGCCACTATCAGGCCGGCCACTTCGTTTTGCAGAGGGAAGTGACCGTCGTTCTGGTCAACCGCTACCGTCGCGGGCTGCAAGGGACAAGCCGCGAATTGTCCAGAGGATGCCGACGCCACAGGCAGCAGCCTGCCGGTATTTCCTGTCGCCTGCTCAGGAACAACAGGCGATGCAGGTGATCCCACAATCATCCAGGCCCCGGCTGCGACGGCAGCGGCCAGTAAAAAGCCTGATGCAAAAACGACCAACTCCAGCTGCCGTGATGCCTGGGCAATGGCCTCTGGCGGGGTGACGCCTGTGGTTCGGGGTGCCGCTGTGGCTTGCGGACGTGGTACGTCTTCGCTTCGGTGCGCGGGCATCGGCGGGGCAGATAAATCATCTGTTTGGGCTTGCTGCGATAAATCGGCTGCGTTGAGTGGGTCAGGTCCGGCCCGCGCTAACGGCGCATCCTTTTGTGGCATGTCATTTTCACGCTGCACTGCGGGTTCACCAAGCTTGGATTTTTCACGATTGGAAGACACCCTCTCCCCCAGTCTTTTCCAAGTGCTGGCAACGGTTGCACCTCCGCGCAGAAACCCTGACGCGAAAACTGCTTTCAAGCGTTGAGTCATAGTCATTTGAATACCATATCGCGACATGCGAGGTACGAAGGTAGGACAGCACACTCTGATGCAAAAGTTGCTTACTGAAGAGGTCTGCAGTTTTCAAGCGAACCCTAAGCAATAGCTTGCCCGCCACTGAGCCAGTGGTCTCCACCCTGCGCAGCCTGGCGACCGATTCGAAGACGCCAACCGGATCAGTCTTTATGAAATGACTTGAATTGCGTTGTCTTTTAAAAGCCCAATCCAAAACCGATTCCGCCAAAACCCCGCCCACCCCAACTTCCCAGGCCAATTCCCACGCTGGCGCGGGGTGGGCGAATTGTCTGATAAGTCGGAATGGCATTCGCATCTTGTGCATTCCCTGAATAAACCGCATCAGGCGGCGGCGTTGCGCATCCGGCAAGCAAGGCGCTGACATAACCCAGCAAAAACAATTTTTTCATTTCAAACTCCTATGCAATGCATGACTGTCACAGCGGTTTACGCTAAATATAATCAGCAAGCTCAATCAATAATAATAAGCAATACTCAGTTCCAATAATCGCTCAGGTCAGGTTTATCGGTGCTGCCTGGCGGCCCGCGATGACGAATAAACGTGCCTGTCAAACACATATTGGCGCAAGAAATAAGCACCACCCTCCCCAGGAAAGCACAGCCTTCCCAAGGTAATATTATTTACATGTTTGGCACAAGCAAGTGTGGGCTAATCTGAAATCATATCTATTATTTAGTGTGACGAAGGTCGTAAACATGTAAGCAAATCGCGTAAGCAGGGCGGCGTGAAGAAGGTAACGGCTGGATTGAATTGAAATAATCAATGGCGCTATCTGTTCGTGAAAAGAGGGGATTACTAAACTGTAGGAATATTCCTGTACATAAAGGCGACGTTTGCTGTCCATATTAGTTCCGTTAACCAATCACTATGCAGAGTCGTTGGCAAAAACAAGGTGCATGGGATGGCAAATGATAAAAACAAGACAGATGATCGGTTGGATCTGCCGCTATCGGTTTGCAATGAAATTTGAGCAATCAATGCTTCCTGTCCGCAGGGCAGGATTGATGCAGGAAGCAACGGCCAGACATGTGGCGGCTTTGGGTACGCTGGCACTGCTCTTTTTGTACAGCGCGCCCGCAAGGGCCGATATTTGGGGCTATGTCGACGCCGATCGTATGCCGCATTTTGCTTCCAGCCGGCTCGATGACCGCTATGAGCTCTTGCTTCGTGACAGCGAAACGGTAGAGCCATTCAAGCGCGTGGGTGGCGTGCCCCCGGTGGCTGATGGCTCCCTGCCCCCATCGGATGCCCAGCCTGTGGCAAAGTCCGCGCTGGTCGGGAATGCGGTTCCACCCAAGCTAATCGCTTTTTTTGACCGTTCTGAAAACTACAGGACCGTCAGTCCTTTGCTGCGCCAAGCGTCCAAGACCCACGGCATTGACTATTCGCTCCTCAAGGCCCTCATCGTCACGGAGTCTGGCTTCAATCCCTATGCAGTGTCGCCCAAGGGTGCTGTAGGGTTGATGCAGCTTATTCCCCCTACGGCAGAGCGCTACGGTGTCACGGCCGGAAAAGACATTTCAATTGAAAAGAAGCTCACCGATCCAAAGGTCAACATCAAGGCAGGTGCTCGTTATCTGGCTGACCTGATCAAAATGTTTCCTGGACGTTTGGAGTTGGCACTTGCCGCCTACAACGCCGGGGAAGGCGCTGTTCAGCGCGCTGGAAACAAAATTCCGAACTATCCGGAAACACAGAACTATGTGAAAAACGTGATGCTGCTCTACACCGGCCTGGAAGCCTCTCCTGCCAGAACGCCGGTCGTACAAACGCGTGCAGAAGCGAAGACCGGGACCAAAGCACGCAATAGCGCGCTGCACAGCGGGCCGACAGCTGCCTTGTCACGTTGATTGGCTCCGGACGAGAACCCGGGCACTGAACCATCGCTAGTGAAGAGCAGTCAAACAGCGGTAAAAATGAAAAATCCCAACCCTCACCATGCTTGAAATCCGCCACAACGAAATCAAACAGGCCTACGAGGCTTTTGTCGATGGGCGCTTTGCCGGGACGTGCGAGTATGAAGAAAGTGCAAACGTCATCACTTTCACGCATACGCTGGTGCAGCCTGAATTTAAGGGCAAAGGCATCGGATCGGCCCTTGCAAAATTCGTGTTGGAGGAAAGCCGACTCCAGGGCAAACAAGTTGTGGCCGATTGTCAATTCATCAGCGCTTACATCAAAAAGAATGCCGAGTTTGCCAGCTTGACGCGTTAGCGTGCCGCTTCGTGCCTTGCCTGGCATGGCATCTGACGCCCTGGGCAAAAGGGCTTGGTTTAATTTCGCACGATGACGATGACCTGGCGTCCTTGTGCAAGCGTCGGTTCAGGATGCAGCCCCCTGGCGCAGTTTTTGTTTGGCTTCCTTGCGCGCCTCGTAGTGATTCATCAGCGGCGTCACTGAAATGCCATGCGCAATGACCGACGCCACCACCACCGCCGAGGTGATGGACAGCAGGCGCTCCGCCAGCGCAGGATCAATGTCATGGTTGATCGCATACAGCAGGTAATACAGTGAACCGACGCCTCGGATGCCGAACCAGCCCATCAGGTTTCGCTGCGCCCCCCTGACATGCGTGCCCAGCAGACCCAGGTACACTGCCAGCGGGCGGATCACCAGGAACAGCACCGGCACGAACCACAGCACATCGCGGTAGAAATCAACAGTTGCCAGCAGGACGCCCACCGCCAGCACAATCCCGACCTCGATGAAGCTCTCCAGCTGGCTGTTAAAGCGCTGCACGGCATTCATCATATTGACCGGCGCCTCGGCGCCCGTTGCGGCCTCGTCATCGGCACTCAGGTTTTTTGCGTCTCCCGCGTCCTGGGGGGGAGGCGCCGGTTGAAAGGCCTTGGCGTCGTCAATGCGCCGCAGTGCCAGCCCTGCGGCGAACACGGCCAGAAATCCGTAGGTATGGCTGAGCAGGGCCATGCCGTAGGTCAGCGCAATCAGGCCCAGGGCGATGAATTCGTCCGAGCCCAGCGCCTCCCGGTGGCGCATGCGGAGATAAATGATGGCGCGGCCGACCAGCGTGCCCAGCAGGTAGCCCAGGGCCAGGCCGCCTGTGATCGCCCACAGCACATCGATCGTCCACCAGCGCCAGCCGCCCGCGCCCAGCTCGTGCACGCCCAGCAGACCCAAGCCCAGCATGGCAAATGGAAAAGCAGTGCCATCGTTCAGCCCGCCTTCCCCGGTCAGGCCAAACCGCAGGCGGTCCCGGTCATCGGTATTGGCCACCTGGACATCGGAGGCCAGCACCGGATCAGTCGGCGCCAGGATGGCCCCCAGCAAAATGGCGGCCCCCAGCGACAGGCCCAGCCCGTACACACCCAGCGCCGTGATGGCCGCCACGGTGACCACCATGGAGAGGGTGGCCAGCTGCACCGGAATGCGCCAGCGGCGATTGCGCAGCGGCAGCGCGAGCTTCATGCCGGAGGTAAACAGCGAAATCAGCACCGCGATTTCCGTGACCCGCTCCAGCAGCACCTTGTTTTCCTGCACGTCAAGCCGGAGCAGGCCCAGGCCCAGCGGGCCGATGGCCACACCCACGCCCAGATAAAGCATGGCGGCGCTCAGCGGCAGGCGCGAAATGAACGACCGGCCCAGCGTCATGGCAATCAGCAGCAGGCCGATGATGATGCAGCCCAGTATGAAGGGCGTCGTTTCAATCATGGCGGGCGCGGGCAAGGCCGCCTGGCTGGCGGGAAAAGGTAAAAAAAGGTCATGCGCGCAGCTTAAGGCAGGCCGTGCGGACGTTCATGCGGGTGCATCCATGCCGGCGAAGTGGAACGCGCCTTGGCAAAAACAAGAAATTTATAAGAAAACTACTTCAGGCGCAATATCAGCAAGCGTTTATAGCTATTAAAATAATAGCAATTTAAGTAGGGCCCCGCCTGGGCTACCAGTCAACCAGGCTCAGGCCCACGCTCAGGACATTGCGCCTTTTGTTGTAGTCCAGCAGGCTGTCGCCATAGCCGGTGAACAACTGCACGTGGTAGCGCAAGCCGGTGTAGGTGGGTGAGTCGGCAGGCGCCATCATCCAGTCGATCCGGGTGGAGCCACGTGCCTGGCTGCGCAGCGAATGCCGCAACGTCAGGCCCAGCGTGTTGGCCTTGTTGACTTGCCAGCTGGCATTGAGTTCGGCCCGGCCAATGTAGTTTTCGATGCCCGGATTGTCGTCAATGCCCGATTCGCGCAGACGGTCCCAGATGCGGCCCTGCAGGCGCAGGCTGGACTCCGGGCCCAGCACTTTCTCAGCCGCGCCCAGCAGGTAGGTGCGGTTCCAGCTGCGCGACAGCAGGTTCGACTGGCCGTTGGACTGGTGCACCAGCCCCAGGCCTGACAGCCGGTACTGCCAGCCGCCGGGCAGGGCGATCTGGTGCGGATAGATATAAATCACCTCCGGCTCATGGTCGGTGGCGCGAAACGGCCGCGACACGGCCGGGGTGAACAACTGCCAGTAGCTTTGCTGGCTGTAGCCGAACCAGAGCGAATCCTGGTCATCCTCGTCGCTGTCACCGCTTTTGAGCAGACCCTTGGCCACCTTGGTGCGCACCGACAGCTGGATCTTGGTTTCGGTTTTTTTCAGCGCCGGCGGCTTGAATCCGATGTTGCTCAGCGCCTCGTCCACCTGCGGCGAATTGCTGCCATCGGACTGGACCAGCGCCAGGGAAATCGGCCGGTAGCCGCGAATCGCAAAGGTGTCGCAGTCGCTGCCGCGCTGAAGTTCCCAAAAGCGCGACAGCTCCGAATACTGGGTGTTGCGGCAGCCGATGGGCTTGCCGTCGGGCGCATCGGTGTTGAGGGACGGCAGCAGCAGCACTTCGGTGGCCGGCTTGCCGGTGGCCGGATCGGCAGGCGTGGCGGCCAGCGCGGCGGGCGGCGTGTTGGCCGGCAACTGCGAATCGGCCCACCGCTCGTAGCACGCCAGTTGCGCGGCGTTGTCGTTCTTGATGGCCTGGCACACCTGCCAGCCCAAGCTGGAAGGCCGGTTGGCCGGCAGGTTGACCGCAGGCGCGGCGGTCTGCGCCTGTGCCAGGCTGGCTGCCAGCAGGCCAGAGGCGAGCAGCAGGCGATGTAAGGGTGAAGTCGTGAAAGTCATGGTTGTGCGGTCATCCGCCGGCAGTTCAATCCGGCAAGCCAGCCCGTCAGGGCAGCCGGGTCAGGGTGAAAGGAATGTCGGCGGCATCCGGGGCGGCGCTTGAGCTGGTGTCCTTCCAGACGCCCTGGTAAACCCGGCCGCACGAGCCCGGCTGCATCTCGCCGTTCCAGGTGCCGGTGATGCTGATGTTGTCGGACGATTCGTCGAGCAGCAGCAGGCCTTCATCCAGGTCGCCCGCCAGCGCCGCCTGGGCCGCATGCCCGGCAAGGGCCGATGTACCGGCGGCAAGGCCCGGCTCGCGGTTCACGGTGCCGGCCAGGCTGTCCGAAAACTCCGCATGGCGCCTGAGCACCAGGGTGGCGCGTTCGGGCAGGCCGGCCGGAGGGCGGCTGAAGCGAGCAGCCCAGCGGCCATGCAGCTGCTCGGCCTTCATCGCCTGCGCCGGCGGGCAGTGGGTTTGCGTGTCGTTTTGGGCGCTGGCGCAAGGTGCAAGCGCGGTATATGCTATTAATAATATAGCAAAACGAAAGTCTCTGAAAATCATGGGTGGGTGAAGGCCTTGATCTGCCGCGCGGGGCGGTGCGGGCTAAAAGGAGGCATGCGCGCCCGCGTTGCGCAGCGGCTGGGACGGCCATGGTAGCTGAAACCGGCCAACCGGCGCAACGCGGGCCGGCTATCACCCCGCTGGCTACCGGCCATCAAACGCCGCGGCGCAAGCGGCGGCGGCGGCCAGGCCATCGGCCGCCTTCTTGGCGAATTCGGCCCGCAACGCCTTGAGCTTTTCACGCGGGTCTTCCTTGATCGTGGCCTTGTCCAGCGCCATCTCGGCAATGAAGCGGCTGGGCACGCCGGCGATGAAGTCGCGGCCCTTCTTGCGCTTGCGCAGCCAGTCCACCGCCAGCGTGCGCTGGGCCCGGGTGATGCCCACGTACATCAGCCGGCGCTCCTCCTGCAGGCGCAGCGCGATGCTGTCGGCGTTGCTGCCGTCGTCGTCATCCAGCTTGAAGGGCAGCAGGCCTTCGTTCACGCCGGCCAGCACCACATGCGGCCACTCCAGCCCCTTGGAGGCGTGCAGGGTCGAGAGGGTGACGACGTTCTGGTCGCCCTCGCGCTCGCTGATGGTGGACAGCAGGGCGATCGTCTGCACCACCTCCAGCATGGTCTTGGTTTCCTTGTGCAGCGTGGCGCCGGCGATGTCCTCGATCTGCCCGCCGCAGCGCTGGGCCATCCAGTCGCAAAAATCCATGACGTTGCTCCAACGGGCGGCGGCGACTTTCTCGCTGTCCTCGCCTTCGTACAGGTGCTTCTCGTAATCGATTTCCTTGAGCCACTCGGTCAGGAACAGCCGGGCATCTTCTGCGCCCACGCAGCGTTTGGCGCGGTATTCCAGGTCGTTCAGGTAGCGGCCGAACTCCTGCAGCGAGCCGACCGCCTTGGCCGGCAGCACCGAGCCCAGCGAATTGCTGAAAAGCGATTCGAACAGGCTGAGCTTGTATTGGTCGCCAAAGGCGCCCAGGGCCGCCAGCGTGGTGTGGCCAATGCCCCGCTTGGGCGTGGTCACCGAGCGGATGAAGGCCTGGTTGTTGTCGTTGTTGACCAGCAGCACCATCCAGCTGCACAGGTCCTTGATTTCGGCGCGGTCGAAAAAGCTCTGCCCGCCCGAGACCTTGTAGGGAATGCCCGCCTTGCGAAAGGCTTTCTCGAACGGCTTGGCCATGTGGTTGGCCCGGTACAGCACGCAAAAGTCCTTCCATTCGCGGTGCTGCTGGCCCTCGGGCTGCAGGCTGCCTTCGGCGCGCAGGCTCTGGATGCGGGCGACCACGCGCTCGGCCTCGTGCTCCTCGCTGTCGCAGTCGACCACCCGCACCGGCTCGCCTTCGCCCAGTTCGCTGAACAGGGTCTTGGGAAACAGCTTCGGGTTGGGGCCGATGACGTTGTTGGCCGCGCGCAGGATGGCGCTGGTCGAGCGGTAGTTCTGCTCCAGCTTGACCACCTTGAGCGCCGGATAGTCCTGCGGCAGCTTTTTCAGGTTGTCCAGCGTCGCGCCGCGCCAGCCGTAGATCGACTGGTCGTCGTCGCCCACCGCGGTGAAGCGGCCGCGCACGCCCACCAGCAGCTTGAGCACCTCGTACTGGGTGGCGTTGGTGTCCTGGTACTCGTCGACCAGCACATGGCCAAGCGCGGCCTGCCATTTGGCGCGCACTTCTTCGTGCTCCCGCAGCAGCTTGAGCGGCAGGCCGATCAGGTCGTCGAAATCGACGCTCTGGTAGGCCGCCAGCCGCTCCTCGTAGCGGCCCATCACGCGGGCGGTCAGCCGCTCCTCGTCGCCGCTGGCCTGCGCCTCGGCCTGGGCGGCGTTCAGGCCCTGGTTTTTCCAGGCGCTGATGGCCCATTGCCACTGCTTTGCCGTCGCCACGTCGGTGCTGCCTCCGGCGTCTTTCAAGATGCGGGTCACATCGTCGCTGTCGAGGATCGAAAACTGGGGTTTCAGCCCCAGCGCCGCGCCGTCCTGGCGCAGCATGCGCACGCCCAGGGCATGAAAGGTGCAGATCAGCACGCCCCGGGCCGCCGGACCGATCAGGCTTTTGGCGCGCTCGCGCATTTCGGCGGCGGCCTTGTTGGTGAAGGTGATGGCGGCAATCTGCTCGGGCCGCAAGCCCGCCTGGATCAGCCGGCCGATCTTGTGCGTGATGACCCGCGTCTTGCCCGAGCCGGCCCCCGCCAGCACCAGGCAGGGGCCGTGCAGGTAGTTGACGGCCTCCTGCTGGGCCAGGTTGAGTCCGTGGGCAATGGAAAGGGCGGGAGAGGGTGAAGACATGAAGCTGGAAGCCGGCAGGGGTGCCCGAAACAGCACCGGAGTAAAAAACCAGGAAAGGCGCCAGGGAAGGCCAAAGGCAGCGGTCAATCATAGCGATTCGCCCCGGTGCCGACCCAGCCGGGGACAATGGGCGCTGTGCTGAACATCCTGCTCGTCACCTTTCCTTTCTTCGCCCTGGTGCTGTGCGGCTATGCGGCCACCCGCCGCGCGCTGCTGCCGCAGGCCGCCATTCCCGGACTCAACACCTTTGTGCTGTATTTCGCGCTGCCCTGCATGCTCTACCGCTTTGGCGCCAGCACGCCGATCGGGCAGCTGCTCGATGGCAGCCTGGTGGCGGTTTACCTGCTGTGCGCGCTGCTGATTGTCGCGCTCACGGTGGCTGTGACGCTGCACCGGGGCAGGGATGCGCAAACGGGCTCGCCGGGCGTGGGCTGGAACGACGCGGCGTTCGGCGCGCTGGTGGCCGCTTTTCCCAATACCGGCTTCATGGGCGTGCCGCTGCTGGTGGCGCTGCTCGGCGCGCAGGCCGCCGGGCCGGCGATTGCCACCATCGTCATCGACATGCTGGTCACCTCGTCGCTGTGCATCGCGCTGTCGCGGCTCGATGGCGCCGATCAGCACGGCGCGGCGCGGGCGGCGCGCTTGGCCCTTCGGGGCGTGGTTGCCAATCCGCTGCCCTGGTCGATTGCGCTGGGGGCTGTGGCGTCGGCCATGGAGTGGGCGCTGCCCGGGCCCCTCATGGGCACGGTCGGCCTGCTGGCCGATGCGGCCTCGCCGGTCGCGCTGTTCACCATTGGCGCGGTGCTGGCGCGCTCACAAATGCATAGCGCCTTGCGCACGCCCCTCATGCGCTACGTGCCTGTGGCGCTTATAAAACTGGTGGTTCACCCGCTGCTGGTGGGCGCGGTGGGGCTGGGCGCCATCGCGCTGGGCTTGCCGCTGGAGCGGTTTTCCCTGACCGTGGTGGTGCTGGTTGCCGCCTTGCCCAGCGCCAGCAACGTGGCCCTTCTGGCCGAGCGTTTCGGCGCCGACAACGGACGCATCGCGCGCATCATCCTGCTGTCCACAGCGCTGGCGTTTTTCAGCTTTTCGGCGGCGGTGGCGTGGCTGGTGTGAGATGAAAATGGGCGCCAGACGCCGAGGTCAGGCCTGCTGCAGCAGCTCGAACAAAGCGCGCGCAACCACCTTGGTGGCGCGGCGCAGGTCTTCAAGGACGAGGTGTTCGTCGGCGCGCTTGGCGTTGCTCTCCAATACCGTGCGGGGGCCGGCGCCGTAAATCGCCGCCGGCACGCCGGCGGCGCCGAACAGCCGGACGTCGGTGTAGAGCGGCGTTCCGGAAGTAGGGATCGGCTCCCCGAAAACGGCTTCGCCATGTTTTTGCAGCGCCTGTACCAATGCGGCATTGCGCAGGTCGGGCTGCCACGCGTCGGCCATCAGCAAACGCCTGATCTCGACGGTGATCCCGGGCATGGATGCGGCGGCTTCGGCGATGATCCGGCGCACATCGGCCTCGACTTCGACAGGATTTTCTTCGGGAATCATGCGGCGGTCCAGCTTGAGCACCACCTTGCCGGGCACGACGTTGGTGTTGGTGCCGCCTTCGATACGGCCGACGTTGAGGTAAGGATGCCGGATGCCCTCGATCTTCGACGTGATGGACTTGTAAAGCACATTTTGCCGGTACAGCGCATTGAGAATGGCGGTGGCCCCCTGCAGGGCGTCGATGCCGGTGTCGGGAATGGCCGCATGGGCCATCTTGCCATGCACCGTGACTTGCATCTGCAGGCAGCCGTTGTGGGCGGTGATGACCTGGTAGCTGAAACCCGCCGCAATCACAAAGTCAGGCCGGGTGAGCTGCTGCTTGATCAGCCAGCCGGGGCCCAGTTCGCCGCCGAACTCCTCGTCGTAGGTGAACAGCAGTTCAATGCCGCCCTTGAGCGGCGTACCGAGCGCCTCCAGTGCGCGCACCGCAAAGGTGTAGGTGGCGAAATCGCATTTGCTCACGGCGGAGGCCCGGCCATACAGCTTGCCGTCCACGATCTCGGCGCCATACGGGTCATGGGTCCAGCCGTCGCCCGGGGGAACCACATCGCCATGCGCATTCAGGGCAATGGTCTTGCCAGGGCCGTAGTGGCGGCGAACCACCAGGTTGGTGATCGACTCCAGCCCGTGGGCCTTCACTTCCCAAGCCGGGACCGCATGCCTTTCCACCTGGAAACCGAAGGCTTCCAGCAAGCCTGCGGTGTGCTCGGCATGCGGCGCGTTGTTTCCGGGCGGCGTGTCGGTGGGCACGCGCACCAGCTCCTGCAAAAACTCGACTTCCTCGTCGAAATGGGCATCAATCCAGGTGTCGATGGCGTGAATGCAGGTCGCGAAAGTCATGAAAGCTCCGTGGCAAGCTGGTCAATGAACCGCTGGAACGTGCGCACGCACAGGTCGGCGTCGTCGTTGGTGATGGATTCCAACGGGTTGTGGCTGATGCCGCCATTCAGCCCGCGCAGGAAGAGCATGGCCTGGGGCAGGATTTCGTGCATTTTCATGGCGTCGTGGCCCGCGCCGCTGGGCAGCCGGAAAACCGGCAGGCCCTGTGCCTCGACCGCGCGCTCCCAGCGCTGCTGCCAGTCGGGCGCGCTGGGCGCGGCGGACGCGCGCATGGTTTCCTCCAGCTTGTAGTGCAGGCCGCGCTGCCGGCAGATGCGCTGCAGCGCAGCGAGAATGTCGGCGGCGCAGGCGTCACGTACTTCATCGGTCGTGGCGCGTATGTCGAGGCTGAACTTGCAGTTGCCTGGCACCACATTGATCGAGCCGCTGGGCACTTCCAGCATGCCGACCGTGGCAACCAGGGTGTCCAGACTGCCGCCGCGCTTTTCCACGTAAAGCGCCAACTCCGACGCTGCGGTTGCCGCATCGCGCCGCCGCTTCATGGGCGTGGTGCCGGCGTGGCTGGCCATGCCGATGATTTCGCCGACATAACGAACGCTGCCATTGATCGAGGTCACGATGCCCAGCGGCAGGTCCATCTCATCGAGCACCGGCCCCTGCTCGATATGCACTTCGACGAACCCCAGGTAGCGGGCCGGATCCCGCTTGAGCTTTGGAATGTCGTCGATGCACAGGCCGGCATGGGTCATGGCGTCGCGCATCGTGGTGCCGTCGGCGTCTTTCTGGTCCAGCCAGGCCGGGTTGAAATGACCGGTCAGGGCACTCGATCCAAGAAATACGGCTTTGTAACGCTGGCCTTCCTCTTCGGCAAAGCCGATGACTTCCAATCCGTAGGGCAGGCGCCTTTTGTGGTGGTGCAGCTCACGCACGCAGGCCATGGGCGCCAGGATGCCCAGGCGGCCGTCGTATTTGCCGCCATTGCGCACGGTGTCGTAATGCGAGCCCGTCAACAGCCGTTTTGCCTGGGGGTCGCTGCCGTGGTAGATGCCAACGACATTGCCAACGGCGTCGATGCACACCTCATCGAAGCCGCAGTCCTGGCGCATCCAGCCGGCCAGTTGCCGGGCGCAGGCCCGGTGCGCGTCGGTCAGGTAGGTGACGGTGAGTTCGCCGCGTTCGGCATGCCCGGGGTCGCTGTGGGTGCTGAGCTGCTCGCACCAGTCCCAGACCCGGTTGCCCAACGCCGGCGTATGGCCCAGCTTGTCATTGAGGCGAATCTCCGCAATGCGGTGGATGTTGCGCAGGCATTCGGCCAGTTCGACATCGGGAGGGTTGTCCAGACGGCGCGCAAAGGTCTTGATGATCTCGGATTTCGCCAGCCCCAGGCCGCGCGGGCCGCGGACCGCCAGAACGAATGGAAATCCAAACTTGGCCGTGTAGCCGGCGTTGAGCTGCTGAATCCGCGCCAATTCCTCTGGCGTGCAGGCGGTCAGGCCGGCTTTGCCCTGCTCGTTCGCCGACTCGGCCGTCAAGGTCTGGCCGCCTGCCGCCTTGCCGGCAAGTTCGGGGTGGGCGCGAACCAGCGCAAGCTGCAACGCGGGCTCCGCATCGCGTACGGTCCAGGCCAGCGCCAGCTTGAGCTGGTCCAGGTTGGCGAAGGGACGGCGGGCCCAGGCCTGCGCTGCAATCCAGGGCGAATGCTCGTAAATTCCGTCCAGCGACTGAACAAAGTCGGCCTGCGAGGCCGAGTGCAGTGGGTTCAGGTTGATCATTGGGGCGCCCAGAGAAAGGCCGTTTCAGCGTTGAAGGGATGCGCCTGTTTCCAGTGCCGTGCGATGTCGATGCGCCGGGTGACCCAGACGCGGTCGTGTTTTTCAAGATGGTCCAGAAAGCGCTGCAACGCGCGCATTCGGCCCGGCCGCCCCAGCAGCCGGCAGTGCATGCCGATGCTGAGCATCGACGGCTGCTCGTCGCCCTCGGCGTACAGCACGTCAAAGCTGTCGCGCAGGTAGGTAAAAAAGTCATCGCTCTGCGAAAACCCCTGGGGCAGGGAAAAACGCATGTCATTGGCGTCCAGCGTGTACGGAACGACGAGTTGGGACGCCAGCGAACCGTCGGTTTTTTCAACCCGAAGCCAAAACGGCAGGTCGTCGCCGTAGTAATCGCTGTCGTATTCAAAACCGCCGTAATCGGCGACCAGCCGGCGCGTGTTCGGACTGTCGCGGCCGGTGTACCAGCCCAGCGGCCTCTGGCCCGTGAGCCGCTCGATGACTTCCATGCCGCGCGCCATGTGTTCGCGTTCAGTGGTTTCGTCAAGCCCTTGGTAGCTGATCCAGCGCCAGCCATGGCAGGCGATTTCATGGCCCAGCTCCTTGAATGCCGCCGCTGCTTCCGGACAGCGCTCCAAGGCCATGCCCACCCCGAAAACAGTCAGCGGCAGGCCCCTTTTTTCAAACTCGCGCAGCAGGCGCCACACGCCCGCGCGCGCGCCATAGTCGTAAATGCTTTCCATGCTCAGGTGGCGGTCGGCAAAGGCCGGCGGGTTGAACATCTCCGACAGGAACTGTTCACTGCCGGCATCGCCGTGCAGCACGGAGTTTTCCGCGCCTTCTTCATAGTTCAGCACGAACTGAACCGCGATGCGCGCACGGCCCGGCCAGTTGGCATGAGGCGGATGGCGGCCATAACCTCTCAGGTCACGTGCGTAGACAGGGTGCATGATGGACGGAACTTATTAGGGATACAGTTTAAAACGGCAATGCAGGCCAGGGAGGATGACTTGCATGGCCTCGGCAGTTGCGCAAGAACAGGCTGGACAAAAAGAGAAAGGGTTTATCCATGGGACACCTCAGTACCCACGTGCTCGACATCATGCACGGGTGCCCGGCTGCCGGCATGGCAGTCACTCTGCAGCGCGTCGATGGCGAAGGCTTGCGGACGATCAGCACGCTTACCCTGAATGGCGATGGCCGCAATCCGGGCGGCCCGCTGCTGGATGCGGCAGGCATGGCGGTCGGGCGCTATCGTCTCGTGTTTGAGGTTGGCGCCTACTTTCGCGCCCGTGGCGTGGTGTTGCCAGAGCCGGCTTTCATCGATGTTGTCGTGCTGGATTTCGGCATCGCCGATGCCCGGGGGCACTATCACGTTCCCTTGCTCGCCAGTCCCTGGAGCTATTCAACCTACCGCGGCTCCTGATGGACGGCAGCCTGCGGGCAACGGGGTCAACCCCGGTTTAAATCGTGTTATTTCTGCACCTTCTACTTTTGCGGGGGTTTATTCATGGACGCTGCATACCTTCTCGACTGGGCCGGCCTGCTGCTGCGCTGGGCGCATGTCATCACGGCAATTGCCTGGATCGGCTCGTCGTTCTACTTTGTTTTTCTCGACAACAGCCTTACCCCGCCGGTTGCTCCTGAGCTTGTCGATAAAGGTGTCAGCGGCGAATTGTGGGCAGTCCATGGCGGCGGTTTTTACCACCCGCAAAAATACCTGGTGGCGCCCAAGCAGATGCCCGAGAACCTGCATTGGTTCTATTGGGAAAGCTACTCGACCTGGCTCACCGGATTTGGCCTGTTCACCGTGCTCTATCTCTTCAATGCCGGGACTTTCCTGGTGGACAAAAGCGTCCACGACTGGCCGGCAGGGGCAGCGATCGCTGCTTCGCTGGGCTTTTTAGGCGTCTGCTGGTTTGTCTACGACATCATCTGCCGCGTTTTCGGCCAGAAAAAAAACGGCGACCTGATCGTCGGCATCTGCCTTTTTGTGTTTGTCGTTTTTGCGTCGTGGCTTGCCTGCCGGCTTTTTGCCGGGCGCGCCGCCTTTTTATTGGTCGGCGCGATGCTGGCCACCACAATGAGCGCCAATGTCCTTGTCTGGATCATTCCCGGCCAGCGCAAGGTGGTTGCCCAGCTCAAGGCGGGGCTGCCCGTTGACCCTGTCCACGGCTGGCGCGCCAAGCAGCGCAGCGTGCACAACACTTATTTCACGCTGCCCGTGCTGGTGGCGATGCTGTCCAACCATTACGGATGGCTGTATGCGAGCAAGTCCAATTGGGCGGTGCTGGTGCTCCTGATGCTGGCCGGGGCGCTGATCCGCCACAGTTTCGTGGCACGGCACAAAGCGCGGGTGCAGGGCAGGCGCGTTCCCTGGGAGCATGCCGTCATCGGTGCCGCGCTGGTTCTGGGCCTGGTTGTCTGGCTCGCGCCCCTGCCGCCTTCGGCCGCGCTTGCCGCTGCGCCAGCCAGGCCTGTGGATTTCTCCGAGGTCAGGGCAGTCATCGACCAACGCTGCACCATGTGCCACAACGCCCAGCTTCCCAGCAAGGGCGTTGTCCTGAACACGCCCGAGCTGATCAAGCAGCATGCCCAGGCGGTGTACCAGCAAGCCGCTGTGCTCAAGCTCATGCCCATGAACAATGCAACGCGGATCACCGAAGAGGAGCGCGCCTTGATCAAGCGTTGGTTTGAGGCCGGCGCGCCGACGCACTGATCGCCCACCAGCAGGTCGGCCAATGCTCGGGCACCCTGTCTGACCTGCAGCTGCCAGGGTGTTAAAGCGTGCCAGCAAGCTTCGCGTTAACTTCAAACTCTTAGCCTTGCCGCTATTTTCGGGTCACCGGTGAAGGCTGGCGCGGGCCGGCTGGACAGGCCCGCTGCGGCTTGCAGGGTGGCGCCAGGCCAATGTCTGCCGCATCGGGATCGCATCCGAAGCCAAGCGTGCCACGAACCCATGGGTCATGCGCAACAAGAGTGCGCATTACCTGCTCTTTACCAAGGACCACTGCCTGTTGCCCCAGCCTTCTCCTGCATAATTCGGAGGTTCATCGATTGCCCGCCGTGTGGCGGCTCATGAGCGCGAGGCTACGCAGTGGACAAAATCGGCACAGGATCCATTTTGAAGAGCGACGAGGCCGCCATTTTGCGCGGCTGGATCAACACCCAACTTACCCAGGCAAACGCAAGCGAACTGCTGAGCGAAAGCGAGGTCAAGGAGCAATCCAAAAGCTTCATGGCCCTGTTCATCCAGGCCGCGCAGCACAGCTTTGATGAAGAACTGGAAGGCGAGCCTTGGGACGATGTCCGGGCCGGCCTGGTCAACCTCTCCAAACGCCGCGCGGTGGCAGGGTTTTCGCCAGCGGAAACCGCCACTTTTGTCTTTTCACTGAAAAAGCCCTTGTTCGATGCATTGCGCCGGGCTTACGTGGACGACCCGAAGCGCCTGAACGAAGAAACCTGGCTGACGTCAACGGTACTGGACAAGCTGGGCCTGCTCACGGTCGATGCTTTTCAGCAAGGCCGCGAGCAGGTCATCTTGCGTCAGCAACAGGAATTGCTGGACCTGTCCACGCCGGTGATCAAGCTCTGGCAGGGAATCGTTGCCGTGCCGCTGATCGGAACGCTGGACAGCGAACGCACGCAGGTGATCATGGAGAGCTTGCTGGACGCCATTGTCGAGTACGAAGCCAATGTCGCCATCATCGACATCACCGGCGTGCCGACGGTCGATACCCTGGTTGCCCAGCACCTGTTAAAGGCTGTGGCAGCGGCGCGGCTCATGGGTGCCGAATGCATCATCAGCGGCATACGGCCGCAAATTGCCCAAACGATCGTGCATCTCGGCGTTGACCTGGGCGATGTGATCACCAAATCGACGTTGGCCGACGCGCTGCGTATTGCGCTGGCCAAATGCGATTTGTCAATTGGCAAAACGGGCCGGCAACTCGCCGCCGGAGCCTGATCTTGGAACAAATCCCGATCCTGAAGCTGGGGGAGCTGCTTTTGGTGACGATCCAGGTGGAACTGCACGACGAGCTGGCGCTCACCTTGCAGGACGATTTGACAAAAAAACTGTTGCGCACGCATGCCAAGGGGGTGCTCATCGACATTTCAGCGCTCGAAATAGTCGATTCGTTCATCGGCAGGTCATTGGCCAATATCGCCGGCATTGCCAAGGTCATGGATGCCGTGACCGTGCTGGTGGGCATGCGTCCGGCGGTCGCCATCACCATGGTCGAGCTTGGCATGTCGCTCAAAGGCATTCGTACCGCCCTGAATGTGGAAAAGGGAATGGCGCTGCTGCGGGGCATTGCCGGTGATGCCGGAGACGCGCCATCAACACCCTGAAGTCTGAAACGGTTCAGATTCGGGCGCCGGAACACCTGAGCATGGCCCGGCGTCTGGTTCAGGATTGGGCCACTCGCCTTGGCTTCAGCGTAGTGGAGAGAACCAAGGTCGTGACGGCGGCAAGCGAGCTGGGCCGCAATGCGCTGGTTCATGGAAAAGGCGGATTCATGCTGATGAGCGAAGTGCAGCGGGAGGGCCGGAGCGGCCTGAAGCTGATGTTCGAAGACCAGGGGCCAGGCATTTCCGACATTGAACAAGCCATGACCGACGGCTTCAGCAGCGCAAAAAGCATGGGGCTCGGGCTGGGCGGAGCCCGGCGACTGGTGACTGAATTTGAGCTGCAGTCCACGCCTGGCATGGGCACCAAAGTAAGCGTTATCTTATGGAAACGACGATAGAAGTAACCGAGCAGAGCCAGACCGCAGAAGTGCGCCGGGTGATCGCTGAGCTGGGCCGGCTGCACGGAATGACCGACGTGGATGTCGGGCGCGCCTCGCTTGTTGGCACAGAAGTTTCGACCAACCTCGTCAAGTACGCGCGCCGCGGGCTGGTCGCGGTCAGTTGGTTCGAGGAAAGTGGCGCCTCTGGCATTCAGATCGTGGCGGCTGACCATGGGCCCGGTTTTGCCAATTTTCAGCGTTCCGCCCGCGATGGCTATTCCACCGGCGGCAGCCTGGGCATCGGCCTGGGCACGCTGATGCGCACCGCCGATGTGTTCGACGTTTACTCGATCCAGCCGCTGGGGTCGGTTTTTCTGCTGCGCATTTCGATCAAGCAGGTCAAGCCGATCAACACGCCTGGCAGGCTATGGGTTGGCAGCCGGTCGCTGCCCAAAGCAGGGCAGCTGGAATGCGGCGACTCGTGGGGCTTCAAGCAGGCCGGGCGCTGGCAGCGCATTTGCGTGGTCGATGGGCTGGGGCACGGTCCGCTGGCGGCACGCGCTTCGGCCGAGGCGATAAAAGTGTTCAAAGCCTGTCCCGAAAGGGATTCACCCGTGGAGGTGCTTGAAAAAGCCCATGCGGCCCTGCGGCCCACGCGGGGCGCGGTCATGGCCGTCGCTGCCATTGATACAGAGCAGGGAGTCGTGACCTTTGCGGGAATTGGCAACATCGCGGGGGTCATATTGGGCAGCCAGAAAGCGCAACACCTGATGTCCATGGACGGTACCGTGGGCTACAACGTCCGCTCTTTTCGCCAGCACGACTATGTCTGGAATGCCGACTCAACGCTGGTGATGAACACCGATGGGCTGGTGTCCCGCTGGAATCTGGAAAAGCTGCCAGGACTGCTGAGCCGGCACCCCGCCTTGATTGCGGCGGTTTTGCACCGTGATTTTTCCCGTGATTCGGATGACTCGACCGTTGTCGTGGCGAGGGGCCCCCATTGAGCTACCCCATTTTGACCACCCGAATCGCCAGCAGCACGTTTGTGATGCTGCGAGACCGTACCCGCCAGATCGGAGAATTGTTCGGGCTGGATAAATTACAAAATACCCGCTTCATCACGGCGGTGTCTGAAATAGCCCGCAATGCCATTCAGTTCGCGGGGGGCGGCTCCGTTGCATTTTTCTTTGATGAAGGCCGCAACATACAGTCGCCTCAGCACCTGGTGGCCGTGGTGTCCGACAGTGGGCCGGGCATTGCCGATGTCGATGCCGTACTGGAGGGTCGGCCCAACAGCAAAGGCCAGATTCCAATGGGCCTGATCGGCAGCAAGCGGCTGGTCGATGTTCTCAGCATTGAATGCCCCCCGGGCGGAGGCACGGCTGTCACCATGGAGATGATGCTGCCGCGAAATGGCAGACGCCTGACAAAAGCCGATCTTGGCAAGCTGGCCGATCAACTGGCACGCCAGAAAGCCAAGACGCCGCTGGAAGAGCTGGAGAGGCAAAACCGCGAAATGCTCAGTACCTTGCAGGAATTGAGGCTGCGGCAGCTGGAACTCCAAAGGGCCGATGAGCGAAAAAACCAGTTTGTCGCGATGCTGGCGCATGAGTTGCGAAACCCGCTGGGCACATTGCAGATGAGCCTGGAGGTCATGCGACGCAACCAGCACATGACGCCGCAGGAGCTGGCCCGGCGGCGCGACATCATGGCGCGCCAAACCGACCAGCTTGCCCAGCTGGTCGAGGATTTGATGGATGTCTCCCGAGTCAGCCAGGGAAAGATCGAGCTGGTCAAGCTCCCTTTGGAGGTCACTGAACTGGTCATGCAGGCAGTGGAAATGACAAGCTCGGCAATTGCCGAGAAGCAGCACACCGTGCAGGTCAATCCATTTGACGCAGCGCTGTGGATCAGCGGCGATGCCACCCGCCTCAAGCAGGTGCTGTGCAATCTGATTCAGAATGCGGCCCGGTACACGCCCGCTGGCGGCCAGCTTTGCGTTTCTACCGACAAGCGGGGCGATTTTGCCCTTATTGAAGTTTCAGACAACGGTATCGGCATCAGTCCAGACCTGCTGCCCCAGGTGTTTGACCTCTTCGTCCAGGGCGACGATGCGGCGCCCGAGCGACGCGTCGGACTGGGCGTCGGACTGACCTTGGTACATCGGCTGGTGACCAGCCACGGCGGCGAGGTGGCGGCTTTTAGCGAAGGCCTGGGCAAGGGCAGCCGGTTTTCGGTCCAACTTCCATTGGCACCCATGCCAGACCCTCTCAGGCCACAGAACGGCTGGGCTTCCGTCACCTGAAGGACGCGTTGCAGCTACCACAGCAAGCTGCGCCCGACCCCCATAGGGCGCCTGCCAAAATGTTGGCCTGCTAGGAAAAATCCACTTCCAGGCCTTCGCATCGCGGCCGGTAGAGCCAGTCTGGTATGCGATTTGGGGAGCAAGGCAAGCCACTGGCTTTTACGCTAACGGTCGTTATTTGCATGCAATCTAACTGAAATTGAAATGTTCTGCACGTTTTTTGGTCTTCCTCCACAATAGGCAGGGCATCAAAAGGCGCATCCAAAAGATTTCGCCTGCGCGCGCGTGCATGAAACACAAAACAAAAACAAAGGGACTGCGTGAACATGGCAGGCAGAACGTCTATTTCTTTATTGGGAACGGGACAGGGACAACCCAGGCGTAGTTTTTCCAATGTGGACGACGACTCCCTCAATTCCGAAGGGCAGGTGTGCTTGCTGATGGAGGCAATGCCCCACATCCTCTGGCTCATGCAGCCCGATGGGCGGCCTGCCTACTTCAACCAACGCTGGCTTGATTATTCCGGCTTGTCCATGCAGGACAGCCTTGGCCTGGGCGGGTTGCAGCAGATTCATCCAGACGACAGCTTGCAGGTCGACACGGTTTGGCAGCAGGCGCGCGCTCAGGGTGAGCCCTGTGAAGTTGAATTCCGGCTGCGCCGGGCAGACGGCATGCACCGATGGATGCTAGGCCGGACAGCCGCGCTGCGCAGCACGACTGGCGAGTTGACCCAATGGCTGTGGACGTTGACCGATATTGACGACCTCAAACGGGCAATTTTGAGATCGGAAAGCAATCACGCCATCAACCGCATCGCCGGCCGGGTGGCCCAGCTGGGAGGCTGGACGATCGAGTTGCCAGACTATGTGCTGTCCTGGTCGGACGAGAACTGCGTGATCCACGACGTGCCGCCCGGTTATCAGCCTACGCTGGAGGAAGGAGTGGGCTATTTCCTTCCGGAGCATCAGGCCATTGTCAGACGGTATGTAGACAATTGCGTGCAATACGGCATTCCTTATGAATTCGTGCTGCCCAAGCTTACCGCCAAAGGCCGGCGCATCTGGGTGCGCTCGATTGGCGAGGCGGTGCGCGATGCGGCCGGCCATATTGTTCGCATCCAGGGCGCGTTTCAGGACATCTCGGAGCAAAAAAAAGCCGAGGCGCACACGCTGTCTCTGGAGGCCCAACTGGTCACCACGCTGGAGAGCATCACCGATGGCTTTTGCCTGATTGATAAAGACTGGAAGTTCACCTTCTTGAACAGCCAGGCCGAGCGCATGCTGCACCGCTCTCGGCAGGCGCTTCTGGGCAAAAGTCTCTGGCAGGAATTTCCCGAAGCCCTGGGAACACGCATCGAGCGCGAGTACCGCCTGACAATGCAAGAGCAGCGAACCACCCACTTTGAAGTCTTTTACCCGCAGCTGAAAACCTGGTTCGACTTTCATGTGTATCCGACCGAGGCGGGACTGGCGCTTTATTTTCAGGACATCACTCAAAGACGCCTTGAGCATGACCAGCTGCGCCTGCTGCAAACGGCGGTGTCCCGCCTGAACGACATCGTGGTGATCACCGACGCCGAAGTGTTGGGCGGGGCAGGGCCGCGGATTGTTTTTGTGAACGACGCTTTTGAGCGCCACACCGGCTACAGCCGGGAAGATGCGCTGGGGCGGACTTTCGATCTGCTGTGGGGCCCTGATACCCAGGGGGCGGAACTGGACCGAATCCGGGCGGCAATGCAACGCTGGCAGTCTGTGCGCGCGGAAATTGTGGTCTACACCAAGGCCGGGCAGACGCGCTGGCTTGAAACCGATATTGCGCCCATTGCCGACGAGTCCGGCCGGTTCACGCATTGGGTCGCTGTCAAGCGCGACATCAGCGAGCGCAGGCAGCAGCAGCAGGAAATCCTCACCCTCAACACGGAACTGGAAGGGCGGGTGCTGCTGCGAACCGATCAGCTGGCAACGGCCAATCGGGAACTGCAGTCTTTCGCCTATTCGGTGTCGCACGACCTGCGTTCGCCCCTGAACACCGTGCACGCTTTCAGCCAGCTGCTGCTCAAAACCGATGGCGACCGCCTCAGCGAGAAGGGCGCGCATTATCTGCACCGGATCGGTGCCGGGGTCAAGCAGATGGGCGATCTGATCGAAGGCCTGCTGACGCTTGCCCAGGTGTCCCGCGAACAGCTCAAGTCCGAGCAGGTCGACCTTTCGGCCATCGTTCGGGCGATCGAACAGGATTACCGGGCCAGGGAGCCGGAACGCCAGGCAGAGCTGTTCGTTCAGGACGGGCTCAATGCTCATGGCGACTCGCGTTTGCTGGCGGCTGTTTTTCACAACTTGTTGGGGAATGCCTGGAAATTCACCTCGAAAGTTGCCCTGGCGCGCATCGAGGTCGGTGCCGTGTCGCCGGCAGAGGGGGATACCGTTTACTTTGTCAGGGACAACGGCGTGGGCTTTGACATGGCTTTCGCACCCAAGCTTTTCGGCACCTTCGAGCGTCTGCATTCGCCCGAGGATTTCTCGGGCGCCGGCATTGGCCTGGCCATGGTAAAGCGCATCATCGAACGCCATGAAGGCCGGGTCTGGGCGGAAAGCACGCTGAACGAAGGGGCGGCCTTCTTTTTTACCTTGCGCGCAAAGGGCGAAGCAGCGGGATGAACACCTCGCCTGCGTGACGCAGGCGTGGCACACGGTCCGGCCGTTGACGAATACGTCTCAAATCGCAATCGGGTCCACGTCGATCGCCCAGCGCACCAGGCTCTTGAATTCCGCCTGGCGCCGGGTTTCAAACAGCACTGGCTGCCAGGCGGCCAAAAACTCTTGCAGCGCCTTGCGCGACGGGCTTTCGGCCAGCATTTGCGCACGCTCGATGTTGGCAACGCGCTGAATCGTCATCGGCACCGCCGGGTAGGGCGTGACATGGGCATGGCCCGGCAGCTGCCGGGCCTGGGCGGCCTGGGCGGCGGCGTTCAGGAAGCCCTGCGCCACCTCCTGGGTCCTGGCTTCGGCCCGGATCAGCGCGGAAAACCCGAACGGCGACAGGCCCGCCGCCTGGCGCTCGGCCAGTTGCTGCGCGGCAAAGGCCGGGTAGTCGTGCCGCTTCAAGGCTTCGAACAAGGGATGGCCGGGGTGGAAGGTCTGCACCCACATTTCACTGGCGGCGCTGCGATGGGCATCGCGGCCGGCCCGGCCCGCTGCCTGCATCAACAGGCTGAACAGCCGCTCGGGGGCGCGAAAGTCGCTGGAAAACAGGGCGCCGTCGGGGTTGATGGCCGCCACCAGCGTGATGTGGCGAAAGTCATGGCCCTTGGCGATCATCTGCGTGCCGACCAGCACATCCACCTCGCCGGCATGCACGCTGGCCAGCTGCGATTCGAGCGCGCCCTTGAGCCGGGTGGTGTCGGCGTCGATGCGGACAATGCGAACCGGGCCGCCATCGGGCCGCCTGACATCTGCCAGCAGTTCAGCCAGGTGTTCTTCCAGCCGTTCGGTGCCGCGCCCGAGCGGGGCAATGTCGATGTTGCCGCAGCCCGGACAGGCGCGCGGCACCCGTTCGGTAAAGCCGCAGTGGTGGCAGCGCAGCGTGCGGTCGATCTTGTGGAACACGCGGTAGGCGCTGCAGTGCGGGCAGTCGCTCTTCCAGCCGCAGTCCAGGCAGGCCAGCACCGGCGCGTAGCCGCGCCGGTTCAGGAAGATCAGCGACTGCTCGCCGCGCGCCACCCGCTCGCCGATGGCGGCCAGCAGGGGCGGGGCAATGACGCAATGCTTGGGCTGGTGGTTCATGTCCACCCGGCGCACCGTGGGCAGCTGACCTGCCGCGGCCAGCGTGTGCGCGGCGGCATCCGTGTCCGCATCAGGCGCATTCAAGTCAGGGCCGCGGAACCGGCTTTGCCGGGCCGCAGGCGCAGCGGCCCCCTCGGGGGGCAGCGAACCACGCGCAGCGGGGAGCGTGGGGGCACCAATCCGTTTGCCCATGTTCAGCCGCTGGTAGCGGCCGGTGATCGTCGCCTGCCAGCTTTCCAGCGATGGCGTGGCCGAGCCGAGCAGCACGCGGCAGGTTGTGGCCCCCACGCTGGTCGCTTCGCGTACTGCGCTGCCCCCCGGGGGGGCTGCTGCGCCTGCGGCCCGGCTGAGCCGGTTCCGCGGCCCCTGCTGGGCTGGGACTTCTCCAGCCCCTGTCGCTGCTGCCGAACTTTGGGCCCCTACGCTGGTCGCTTCCCCTGCTGCGGTGGACTCCAGCCGGGCGCGGTACACCGCCAGGTCGCGGGCCGAATAGCGCGCCCCTTCCTGCTGCTTGTAGCTCGGGTCGTGCTCTTCGTCAACGACCAGCAGCCGCAGGTTGGGCATGGACGCCAGCACCGCCATGCGCGTGCCCAGCACCAGCCGCGCCTGGCCGGAATGGGCCGCCAGCCAGCTTTTGAGCCGCTGGGCCGGGGACAGGCCGCTGTGCAGCGGCACGACGCGCTCGCGGCCGAGGTGGGCAAAGCGGGCTTCAAAGCGCGCCTGCAGCTGGGGCGTGAGGTTGATCTCGGGCACCATCACCAGCACCTGGGCGGTCGGGTCGAGGTCCAGCACCCGGGCCGCAGCGCGCAGGTAAACCTCGGTCTTGCCGCTGCCGGTGGCACCGAACAGGAGCGCTGGCCGCTGCCTGCCCGAAATTTCAGCATCAAATTCGGCCAATACGCACGCCTGCTCTGTGCTAAGTGCTATTAAATCAGTAGTGTCCTGGGGGTGGCTGGTGTCCTGGGTCGGCCGCTTGAGCCGGCGTGCCAGCTGCAGGGCGGTCAGTTCGCGCAGCTGCGGCGGCAGGGCGGCCAGCGCGACCTCGCCCAATGAGCGCTGATAGTAGCCGGCGGTAAAGGCCACCAGCTTGCGCCAGGTCGCGGACAGCGGCGCCAGCCCGTCGAGTGCGCCGGCAATGCCGCGAATGGCGGCGACATCGAGTTCGCCGCCGTCGGCTACCGCTCCCCACACCACACCCAGCACCTCGCGACTGCCGAACGGAACCCGGACCAGGGTACCCGGATTGAAGGGCTGGGCGCTTTTATACGTCAGGGGGCCCGCGATGGCGCTGTGCGCCGGAGTGGCAACCACTATCTGCAGCCAATGGCTCATAGAAAACCGCCCAACCGGGCATCTTTTTCAAAGTTACATCCGGAAAGCAGGCTAAGTGCTTGATTTTTCACCGTTTTGTAGTTGTCCAGATTTTCTGTGGATAACTTTGTTGATAGCTTGTTGCAAGCGGCTGCGGAGCCTTGTAAATCAAGGCTTTCTTTAGATTGCCCAGGAAAAAGGCAATTTAAAGTTTCCTTATAAATCAACAACTTACGTTCGCTATGGGTATGATAGCGAGAGTTCCCATGGAAGTTCAACCTTGAAAATCCGTACCACACGTTTTGTGCATAAGTCAGTGAATGGTGGGTTTATTTTTATGGTAGGCAGGATTGAAACGGAGCGAAATTCACATTTGTTTCCTCAGCTGCCTCTTTTTTCAGCGCTGTTTGGCCCGCATGCCTCGGGAGTGCGCATGCACAGCGCGCACCAGCACTTCCACGCTTTCCGGCGGCGTATGCTGGCTGATGCCATGGCCCAGGTTGAAAATCTGGGTCGGTCCGTTCCGGGCCGGGTCGGTATGCGGCGCGCCAAAGCTGTCGAGCACACGGCTCACCTGCGCTTCAATCTGCGCTGGATTGGCAAACAGCACGTTCGGGTCCAGGTTGCCCTGCAGCGCCTTGGCGTGCGGACCGTTCTCGCCCACACGCGCGCGCGCCTGGGCCAGGTTGACGGTCCAGTCCAGGCCCAGCACTTCGCAGTCGAGCTGGCCCATGGCCTCCAGCCAGAGGCCGCCGCCCTTGGTGAACACCAGCCGGGGAATGATGACGCCGTCGTGGGCGCGCTTGAGCTGCGCCAGCACCCGGCGGGTGTAGGCCAGGCTGAATTCGTGAAACTCGGCATCGGCCAGCACGCCGCCCCAGCTGTCGAAAACCATTACCGCCTGCGCGCCGGCCTCGATCTGGGCATTGAGGTAGGCGGCGACCGAGTCGGCATTGATGGCGAGCATCCTGTGCATCAGGTCGGGGCGCTGGTAGAGCATGGTCTTGACGAGGCGGTAGTCGTCCGAGCCGGCGCCCTCCACCATGTAGCAGGCCAGCGTCCAGGGGCTGCCGGAAAAGCCGATCAGCGGAACCCGGCCGTTGAGCGCCTTGCGAATCGACGTGACCGCATCGAACACATAGCGCAGCTTGTCCATGTCGGGCACCTGCAGCCTGCCCACGGCGGCTTCGTCGCGGATCGGCGTGGCGAATTTTGGGCCTTCGCCCAGCGCGAACGACAGGCCCAGGCCCATGGCGTCGGGAATGGTCAGGATGTCGCTGAACAAAATGGCCGCATCGAGCGGAAACCGCTCCAGCGGCTGCAGCGTGACTTCGGTAGCGTAGTCGGTGTTGGTGGCCAGCCCCATGAAGCTGCCGGCCTTGGCGCGGGTGGCCTTGTATTCGGGCAGGTAGCGCCCGGCCTGGCGCATCAGCCAGACAGGGGTGTAATCGGTTGCCTGGCGCAGGCAGGCGCGCAAAAAGGTATCGTTTTGAAGGGGTGCGAACATGCGGGGATTGTCTCATTGCCTTGCTGGCGGGCTGCGGGCCCGGGCTATTCAGCGGGACGGTTCGGCCTTACCATGAAGCTGTCTGCCCATTTATCTCGACCTGGAAAGGGACTGTCATGCGCATGAGTGACCAGGAATATTTTCGCAGCTGCATCGCCAAGGAACGGCACCTGGCGCAGCTGCTCGGCCATCAGCATATCGAGGAATGCTATGAAAGCGCGGGAACGCTGTGGGACAACAACCAGGCCCTGCCGCAATGGACGCGCGACTGGCGGGCCTGCGGGCCGCTGATGACGCGGTACGGGATTTCGGTGAGCCTTGCGGGCATGAGCGGCTCGGGCGGTGACGGCGTGGCCCGCATCGGCTCGACCACGGTGCATTTTTCCGACCACCCCACGCCGGACCGGGCCGTGATGTACGGCATCGTGAAGGAGCTGATCTTTTTGCTGGAGCACCACAAGCTGCCCAGGCCCGCCGCCACCGATCACGCGGCCCAGCCGGGCTAAAGCGAAATCTCCCTGACGGGCAGCAGCTGTGTCCTGGCCAGCTGTGCGCTACTGAATTAATAGCTGCTTGCACAAGTGCCGCCTGCGCTGCAGCCTCTTTTGAGCCTGAAATCTCAAGGTTAACGCCTGCCCTGCGTTTTTTCTCTTTCCCGCTGGCGGAGGTTGGGATGGACCTTTGCCAGTCCACCTGATGGCGCTCTAGCGGTTTCATCCTGGCCAGCAGCCGCCGTGCACTGGGTTGCCCGTGGCCCCGCTTTGCCCCTCCCCCAGCGGGAAAGGAAAACTACCAGGGAAAGCCTGGAAACTGATGCGGTTTATGATCAAAACAGGCTTTAGCGCAGGCAGCGCTTGTGTAAGCAGCTATGAATTCAGGAGCAACAAGGCTGCCTCGGCTTCGCTGCTGCCCGTCAGGGTGAAGCCGCTCTGGCGGCTGCCTTGACGCGGCGGCAGGCTAAGCGGCCTGGGCCGCCGCCGCTGCCTTGTCCGCCTCCGGGTGCCTGAGCAGCAGCCGCTCCAGCGCATTGAGCGTGTCATACGACTCGGCGAAGTCGGCGAACAGCGCCGCGTTGTCAGGCGCCGCGCCCTGGCCGCGCCAGTCGGCGCGGAACGCATCGAAAATCTCGCCGAAGCTTTTTTGCCCATCCACCAGGCGCAGGATCTTGGCGCCGTACTTGCCCGGATTGACGGTCAGCGAGACGCCCGAATGCTGGTGCGTGAGCATGAAAGGCTGGCCGCGGTTGCTGTCGAACACCTGCGCCACGATCTCGCCGGTGAGCGGCTCATGGTAGAAAAACGGAATGTAGGCGGCGTCGCCATAGGGCGCGGTGCAGCCGGCGTCGCCGGTCAGGTAGAGCGAATGGGTGATGATGTCGCCGATCATCAGCTCGGCCATTTCGTACTGCTGCCTCAGGGGCAGCTGGCGCAGGCCGGCGGCCATGGCGGGGGGTTTGCTGCCCAGCACCATGTGCGGCAGGTAAGGCGAGCGGCCGCGCTGCACGTCGCTGAAGCTCAGGTGCAGGCCGTGCCGGCCGCCCAGCCAGTCGAACAGTTCGCTCACGCTGTAGGAGCGGTCTTGCGAATGCAGCAGCAGGTCGTAAAGGCCCGCATCGCCCAGCTCATGATCATGATGGAGCGCGGCGCCGCGCATGAACCAGTTGCTGGGCGGCAGGCTGCCCAGCAGGTCGCGGGTGTTGGCGATCTTGCGGCCGTCATCGGCTTCCCGCTCCGTGTCCACGCCGTTGACCAGCCGCATCAGCGCCTGCATCTGGTACACGCCGGTACGCCCGGTCGTGGCGTACAGCATCAGACCGATGGCGCCCTCTGGCTTGAGCGCGCTCAGCAGCACCCGCAGCCCAAGGTCGGGGTCGGCCAGGTGGTGCAGCACGCCGCTGCAGTTGATGTAGTCGAACTTGCCCAGGCCCAGCGCCGGAAGGCTGAGCAGCGAATAGTGCACCCAGGTGATATTGGTCAGGCCGCGAATTTTCGCGCGCTCCTGCGCCAGTACGATGCTGGCGTGGCTCATGTCCAGATGGACGATTTCGGCGTTCGTGTGGCGCAGCTGCTCGGCCAGGAAAATCGTCGCGTCGCCGGTGCCGCCGCCAGCCACCAGCGCCCGGAAGTTGTTCTGGAACGACTGCCTGCCGGCAAAGCAGTAGTGGTTGATCATCGGCAGGTCTTCCAGCCAGGTCAGCACCAGGCGCTGGTGCTCATCCTTGGGATTGCAGGGCGGGTAGGGCAGCGATTCGTACTGGCTTTTGACCTTGGGGAGGTGGTTCTGGGGCATGGCGGTTTGGAGGAAGAGATTGGGGGAGGGCAAAGGGATTATTGTCGGCGCGTCGGCTAGTCGGTGGCTGCATGGCGGCTGGCTGCGGGATTATTGTTGGCCGGTTCACAAAGCGGCCACCGGCGACCATCATTGTTCCCGGCATCGGGCATCGGGCAATGCGCAGGAAACGCCGCATGCCTGCCACGCCTGTCAGACTTGGCGAAAGAGCGAAACCCCAGACTGGCTTGCAATCGCTGTATGCAGGAGAATGCAGGATTTTTTCTTTGGTCTTCCTGTCTAGTTAAAACGAATGCGTTCTACTATCGGAAGGTTCAACCCCTAGCGTTTGGTTGGGATTCGGTCTAAACCGACATCGAAACGGATTTGAAGGCTACCGGGTTTTTGCTATTTTTAATATGGCAACTATCCAATAGAAATAATAGCCTATGACATTTTTTGTCGTTGAATTCGCTACGTTATAAAGCATTGCCTTGCGGTATACATTGAGTTAGGCCACTTATGAGCGAGCACGAAGAACGCTGGGAGCGCTTCCTCGATCCAGAGGTCGTCAGGCCGTTGCTCTTCATGGCAACAATGTTCATAACTACCTTCGAGATTCTCAAGAATTCAATAGTTGATCGCATCCGCGACTTCTATTTGATCGGCTGGTCGGAAGAAGGTAATACCATATCGCCAGACTATGCGGCCAAAGTTCTTTCACGCAACAAGAGTGCCGTCTACGCATCACTAAGCTGGCTTATTGAGCAACAAGCCATAGATGAATCAGACTTGGTCATATTTGCGCAACTCAAAAAGACTCGCAACCTCCTTGCACACAAGCTTTTTGATGTTGTCACAGGCCAAGCGGAATCGCCTCACCAAGAGCAGTTCACCGTACTTGTGGAGCTTCTTCGAAAGGTCGAGGTATGGTGGGTAATCAATGTGGAGATTCCTACCAATCCAGACTATGCGGATGAAGACATCGATG
This sequence comes from Polaromonas sp., assembly GCA_028292745.1. Classification (GTDB taxonomy): domain Bacteria; phylum Pseudomonadota; class Gammaproteobacteria; order Burkholderiales; family Burkholderiaceae_C; genus Polaromonas. The sequence goes on from JAQGLT010000134.1 coordinate 41,502, forward strand.
AAGCTGGCATCGTCCCTGGTGCTATTTTGTCGCTCCAAACGCTTTTGCAGGTCGCGGGCGGCAACAGCGAGTTACTGGATGCGTGGCGAAATCAGCGTGCAAAGACGCGGTTAAATACTCAGTAGCATCAAAATCTGTGACCTACCGGTCTTCCAAAGAGACATCTATGTTTCGCATCGCCACCCGTTAACTCTGGCGTTAACGCCCACCTCACCGCACCGGCAAGAACTGCAAGAACGTCCCGCCGACCAGGTTCTGCACGTAGCTGATCACCGCCCGGCGGTATTTTTCGGTCAGCACCTCGGCCAGCAGGTCGAGCCGGCCGATGATCTTGCCAAATTCGCGCTCGAAGCTCAGGTTGCGGTCGGTGGCCGAGATCTCGTCGGCCAGCAGCAGCGGCTGGCCTGCGGCGTTGCGCCGGCTGGACAGGAGCCAGATGGCGATTTCGATGTTGCGGGCGGCGTTGTAGATGTACTGCGCATCCAGGCTGTCGATCAGGTACACATGGGTTTTGCCGCCGTGGGCGGTGATCAGCATGTCGGCACTGCCATAGACAAAGGCCGCCACCCGGTCGCCGCCGAACTCGGGGCTCAGCGCCAGCGAAAGCGCGGCAATGTCGCGCTTTCCCTTGAGATCCGGCGGCAACGTCTGGGCGGACGCCGTTTCAATCGACTGGCGAAGCTGCACCAGCGCAGCGTCGCGGCTGGCGGCGCCGCCCTTGCGCCACTCGGCCGGGTTGCGCCTGTACAGCTTGTCGGCGATGCGGATCAGGCTGTCCAGGTTGTCGCGCATGCCCAGCGTGGCCATGCGGTTGACATCGGACTGGCCGACTTCGGCCGGGCCCATGCGGGCCACCTGCGTCTCGCCGCGCGTGGTGGGCGCGGGCGCGGCGCAGCCGGCCAGCATCAGGGCGAGACCGAACAGCGCAAGGGGCGGGACTGCGGCGCGTGCGTGATGCAGCAATGGCAAGGCAGGCACAGCTCAGCGGGAGGGCAGGTCTGCCCGCGCCGGATGCGCCTGCAGCAGGCCGCGCGAGAGCAGAACCCGGTGGTCGATCTTGATGCAGTGGTCCTGCACCACCTGCAGGCCGGCGGCTTCGGCCGTGGCGGCGGCGGCGGCGTTGGCCACGCCGAGCTGCATCCAGACCGCCTTGGCGCCGATGGCGATGGCCTCGTCGACCACGGGCGGAATGTCCTCGCTGTTGCGAAAGCAGTTCACCAGCTCGATGGTTTCATGCTGGGCCGCCTCGGTCAGCGAGCCATAGGCCTTTTCGCCCAGCACCTCGGTGGCGTTCGGGTTGATCGGAATGATGCGGTAGCCGGCGGCCTGCATGTAGCGCGACACGTCAAAGCTGGCCCGGTGCGGCTGGGGCGACAGGCCCACCACGGCAATGGTGCGGCAGTGGTTGAGGATGTAGGGAATGCGTTCGGCGGTGGGAAGCGTCGTCGTCATGGTGGGGCTCCTGGTGGCTGTGGATGCAAGGGCGGGCGGCCTGGATTCGGGCTGTGAATCGTCACAGCTTGGCCAGCTCGGCCCGGACATCGCTCACGGACAAGATTTCGGACAATACCACTGGTGCGCGGCCCGGCTTGTAAAACACATAAACCGGCACGCCGCTGCGCCCCAGTTCGGCCAGCGCCCGGGTCACGGCCGGGTCGCGGCGGGTCCAGTCGGCGCGCAGCAGCGCCACGTTTTTCGCGTCCATTTCAGCCAGCACCTCGGCATTGGTCAGGGTGGTTGTCTTGTTGTACTGGCAGGTCACGCACCAGGCGGCGGTGAAATCGACAAACACGCTCTGGCCCTGCGCCGCCAGCTGCTCGACCCGGCCCGGCTGCCAGTCCTGCCAGCGGGCCGATGCCGCCGTGGCGGGCAGGGCCACGGGTTTGACGATGTTCGGGCCGATGGCCCATAGCCCCAGGGCGCAAAGCGCTACAGAAAATGTAGCAACGGCGTGCCGCGCCGCGCCGCGCAGGCTGAACGACCAGGCCAGCAGCGCCAGCAGCACCAAAAGCGCCAGCAGCGCCCCCGCGCCGTCGATGCCGCTTTGCTGGCCCAGCACCCAGACCAGCCAGGCCACGGTGGCGAACATCGGAAACGCCATCAGCTGCCTGAACGTCACCATCCACGCGCCGGGGCGGGGCAGGGCGCGCGCCACGGCGGGCACGGCGCTGGCCGCCAGGTACGGCAGCGCCATGCCGATGCCGATGGCGCCGAAGACCGCCAGCGCCTGCCCGGCCGGCAGGCCGACGGCATAGCCCAGCGACGCGCCCATGAACGGCGCGGTGCAGGGCGACGCCACGGCGGTGGCCAGCACGCCCGACAAGAAGGCATTGCCCACCGGATGTTTGGACTGCGCGCTGGCAAGCCGGCCGGGCAGCAGGTTGCCGAATTCAAATACCCCGGCCAGGTTCAGCCCCAGCAAGGTGAACAGCGCCGCCAGCGCCGCCACCACGGCCGGGCTTTGCAGCTGAAACCCCCAGCCGAGCTGGCCGCCCGCTGCCCGCAGGCCCAGCAGCAAAGCGCCCAGCGCCAGGAACGACAGCACCACGCCGCCGGTGTAGGCCAGCCCTGCGGCCAGGCGCGCGACCTTGCTTTTTTCATTCACAAAGCCCACCACCTTGATCGCCAGCACCGGAAAAACGCACGGCATCAGGTTGAGCATCATGCCGCCCAGAACTGCGCCGAGCAGGGCGGCCAGCAGGCCAAGCGGCGGCTGGCCGGACTTTGACGGCGCGGTCGTCGCCGCAGCCGCCTGGCCTGCCGACGCGGCATTGGCGTTGAGCGCCGCCTGCAGCGCC
>JAQGLT010000041.1 GCA_028292745.1 Polaromonas sp.
CGTACTGCGTGGCCGAGTAATTGACATTCGTCAGGCTCGACAGGTAGGCGATGAAGGCGGCCGAGGCGATGCCGCTGGAGAGGTTGTCGGCCGAGATCACGAAAATCAGCGCCTGGGTGTCGTGCCCCCGGGTGCCCAGCCAGGCGAACAGCAGGTTGCTGGCGGCGCTGAGCACCGCGCCCAGCATCAGGGTGCGCATGACGCCGATGCGCAGCGCCAGCACGCCGCCGAGGAAGGCGCCGGCGAGCGTCATGATCACGCCGAACACCTTGCTGACGGCGGCGACCTCGTCCTTGCTGAAGCCCATGTCCACGTAGAAGGGGTTGGCCATGATGCCCATCACCACGTCGCTGATGCGGTAGATGGCGATGAGCGCCAGGATCAGCAGGGCCTGGCTGCCGTAGCGCCGCAGGAAGTCGGCGAACGGGACAAAGAACGCATGGGTGAACCAGGTGGCCGCCGGCAGCAGCCGCGCCGGCAGCCGGGTGCGAAGGCCGCTTCTGGCCAGCCCCACGATCAGCAGCCCGTACAGCGCCAGCGGCAGCATGTAGCTGGCGCTGGCGAGCGAAAACGCATACAGCGCCCATTGCGGTGCGGCCAGCGCCAGCAGCGCCAGCCCCAGCAGCGTCGCCAGCAGCAAAAGGCCATACAGCGGCACGCCGCCGGCGGCAAAACGCGCCTGGGTGGCGGCGGTTTCGCGCAGGTCGGCACCGGCGTCGCGCACGCGGGCGGCGGGCTCGGGCGAAAACAGCACCGTCACGATGCCCAGCAGCATCGAGGCGGCCATCACCAGGTAGGCCGTTTGCCAGGCGGCCGGCTGGTAGCCGGCGGCGTTGGGCACCTCGGCGCGCGCGGCCAGCCACAGCGCGCCGGCGCCGGCCCAGATCATCGCGATGCGGTAGCCCGTCTGGTAGCTGGCGGCCAGCGCCGCCTGCCGCTCGGTGCCGGCCGACTCGATGCGAAACGCATCCAGCGCGATGTCCTGCGTGGCCGAGGCAAAGGCCACCGCCAGGGCGCACCACACGATGGGCGAGAGCGCCTGCTTGGGGTCGGTCATGGCCATGCCGGCAAGGGCGCCCATGATGGCCAGCTGCGACAGCAGCAGCCAGCTGCGGCGCCGGCCCAGCAGGCGGGTGAGGACGGGAATCGGCAGCCGGTCCACCAGCGGCGCCCAGACCCATTTGAAGCCGTAGGCCAGCCCGACCCAGCTCAGGTAGCCGATGGTGGTCAGGTTGATGCCGGCTTCGCGCAGCCAGAAGCTCAGCGTGCCGAACACCAGCAGCAGCGGCAGCCCGGCCGAAAAGCCCAGCAGCAGCATGCGCAGCGTGGCGGGTTCGGCGTAGACCCGCCAGGCATCGCGCCAGCGGGCCGGGGGGGAGGCGGGCGCGGCGCGGGAGCCGGCAGCGGCGGACACTGGAGCGCCGAAGGAAGGATGTGAAGCGGATTTGTCTGACATGGGCGTTTCGGTTTCTGGCTATTATTCCCTGATGTGCTTTCTATGCGATGCCCAACACGCTTCCTGGCCCGGCCGGCGCGGCTTTTTGCTGGCTGCGGCCGGCACGGCGGCCACCCTGGCCGCGACCCCTTTGCTGGCGCAGGTGGCGGTGGGGCGCTCGTCCAGCCTGCGCAACCTGGTGCCGGCCGAGGAACTCGAAAGCGCGTCGACCCAGCAGTATGAAAAATTGCTGGCGGAGGCCAAGTCGCAGGGCGCCCTGGCGCCGCCCGGCCATCCGCAGCTGCAGCGCCTGCACGGCATCGCCAAGCGCCTGATTCCGCAGGCCGCGCAATGGAACGACCGGGCCCGGCAGTGGCGCTGGGAGGTCAACCTGATCGGCAGCAAGCAGATCAATGCGTTCTGCATGCCGGGCGGCAAGATCGCCTTTTACACCGGCATCCTGGAGCAGCTCAAGCTCAGCGACGACGAGGCGGCCATGATCATGGGCCACGAGATGGCCCATGCGCTGCGCGAGCATGCCCGCGCCCGCATCGCCAAGAGCGAAGGCACCGGCACCTTGCTGTCGCTGGGGGCGCAGCTGCTCGGCCTGGGCCAGCTGGGCAACGTGGCGGCCAATGTCGGCACGCAGCTGCTGACCCTGCGCTTCAGCCGGGAAGACGAGACCGACGCCGACCTGGTCGGGCTGGAGCTGGCCGCGCGCGCCGGCTACAACCCGCAGGCCGCCGTCAGCCTGTGGGAAAAAATGGGCAAGGCCGGCGGCGGCGCCGGCGGGCCGGGCTTTTTGTCCACCCACCCGTCGGGCCCGCAGCGCATCCAGGAACTTCAGGCCAATGTGCCCAAGGTGCAGGGCCTGTACCAGCGGGCACGCGGCCAGGCTGCGCCGGCTTCCTGACGGGCCATTGACGAGTCACGCTGGCGCGGGCCGGCAGGCTGTTGGCCTGGTTGCGGCAAACTCTGCCTTCATGAATCCTTTTTCCCGCTTCAACTCCCCGGCGGGCAGCCCTGGCCAGCGGGCCACTTTTTTCCAGCCGGGCTGGTGGCGCGCGTTCCAGCCGGCCCGCACCCGCATCAACACGCGCGAACGGCTGCGGCTGCTGGCGGGCGTGCTCGTGGGCATGCTGGTGACCGGGCTGCTGTGCCATCTGGTGGGCGGTTCGGCGGCCGCCGAGCGCCTGCCCTGGCTGGTCGCGCCGATTGGCGCCAGCGCGGTGCTGGTGTTCGCCCTGCCAGCCAGCCCGCTGGCGCAGCCGTGGGCGGTGGTGGGCGGCAACACCTTGTCGGCCCTGGCAGGCATTGCCGGGGTGCATGGCGTGCACCTGCTGGGTTCGCCCGAGCTGGCCTCCGCGCTGGCCGTGGCCACCGCGATCGGGCTGATGCTGGCGCTGCGCTGCCTGCACCCGCCCGGCGGCGCCACGGCGCTGATGATGGTGCTGGGCGGCATCGGCGATGCGGCATTCGCGCTGTACCCGGTGATGCTCAACTCCCTGTTGCTGGTGCTGGCCGGCATCGTCTACAACACCGCCACACGCCGGCCCTACCCGCATCCGCAGCTGCCGCCGGCCAGCAGCGCCGGCGTGACCAGCGGCCCCGACCGGCTGCTCGACGCCGACCTGGACGCCGTGCTGGCGCGCTACAACCAGGTGCTGGACGTGAGCCGCGATGACCTCAAGGCGTTGCTGGTCGAAACCCGGCTGCGCGCCTACGACCGCAAGCTGGCCGACGTGCGCTGCGCCGACATCATGTCGCGCGAACTGGTCACGGTGGAATTCGGCACCCCGCTGCAGGAAGCCTGGGCGCTGCTGCGCGAGCGCCGCATCAAGGCCCTGCCGGTGGTGGACCGCACGTTCCGCATCGCCGGCATCGTCACGCTGGCCGATTTCATGCGTGCCGCCGAGCTCGATGTGTATGAAGGCTTCGACGAGAAGCTGCGTGGGCTGATTCGCCGCACCCGCCGCACCCATTCCAGCAAGCCCGAGGTGGTGGGCCAGATCATGACGCGCAACGTGCGGGTGGCCGGCATGCAGCGCCACCTGGTGGAGCTGCTGCCGCTGTTCGGCAGCACTGGCCACCACCACATTCCCATCATCGGCGAGGGCGAGCGCCTGGTCGGCATGATCACCCAGTCCGACCTGGTGGCGGCGCTCGGGCGCGCCGTCGACGCCGCCGCTTGAGCCGCTGGCCCGCTGAACTTGGGAGAACGCCATGACATTCGACATCCTGCCGGCTCCGCCCTTGCGCCCCCGCAGGCAAGGGCAATCGCAACAGCCGCACAACCCATGACTGCCCGCTGGTTTTCAAAAAACCTGGGCGACGGCCTCTGGGCCTTCAGCCTCATCGACCAGATCCGGGACACCTTTGAGCCGCTGTTCGGGCAGGCGGGCCGGCCGGCGGACATGGCGGTTTTCACCCGCTATGAATCCGAAGGGCGGCTCCAGTGCGAAGTGGTCGCCTACTTTTCGCCGGCAGCGGCGGACGTGGCGCGGGCGCTGGGCGCCCAGGCCTGCGAACGGCCCCGGCGCGACAACCTGGACCTGCTGGCCGGCGACGCGGGCTGCTGGCCCGTGCTTTTCCCGGATTTTGAATGAATAAGGGCCAAGGCGGACGGCCCAACTGCGCTGACAGCTATAAATTAAATAGCAATACTGACGGTGCCCGTGGCGCCATGCCGCCGCGCCGGCTCAGCTCACCCGGATCAGCTTCTTGTTGACGAATTCCTGGATGCCCGCGCCCGACAGTTCGCGGCCGTAGCCGGAATTCTTGACGCCGCCGAACGGCAGTTCGGGCGATGACGCCGCCCCCGAATTGATGAACACCATGCCGGTGTCGATGCGGCGCGCCAGGCGCTTGCCGCGCTCGATGTCCTGGGTAAAGACCGAGCCGCCCAGGCCGAACGGCGAGTCGTTGGCCAGCGCCACCGCCGCGTCTTCGTCGGGCACCCGGAAAAACAGCGCCACCGGGCCGAAGAACTCCTGCCGGTAGGCCGGGTTGCCTTTGTCGATGTCGGTCAGGATCGTCGGCTGCATGAACGCGCCTTCCTCGCCGTCGATGCGCCCGCCGCCGGTCAGCAGGCGGGCGCCGCCGGCCACCGCGCCTTCGACCTGGCCCAGCAGGTTCTTGAGCGCCTCGCTCGACGACAGCGGCGCCAGCGTGGTCTGCCTGTCCATCGGGTCGCCGGGCTTGAAGTTCTCCAGCGCGGCCTGGAACTTGTCCAGGAACCGATCGGCCAGCGCGTCCACCACGATGAAGCGCTTGGAGGCGGTGCAGGCCTGGCCCGCGTTGCCCATCCGGCCGCTGACCGCATGTTTCACCGCCTTGTCGAGGTCGGCGTCTTCCAGCACGATGAAAGCGTCGCTGCCGCCCAGCTCCAGGGTGGTCTTTTTCAGGTTCTGGCCCGCGCGCGCGGCGACCACGGCGCCGGCCGCTTCGCTGCCGGTCAGCGCCACCGCCCGGATGCGCGCATCGTCGATGACCTGGGCCACCTGCTCCTTGGAGAGGAACAGATTGGTATAGGCCCCGGGCGGCGCGCCGGCCTCGTGCATCAGCCGCTCCCACGCCTCGGCGCATTGCGGCACGCTGGAGGCATGCTTGACCATTACCACGTTGCCGGCCATCAGGTTGGGCGCGGCGAAGCGGGCGATCTGGTAGTACGGGTAGTTCCAGGGTTCCACGCCGAACAGCACGCCGATGGGGCTGCTCTCGACCATTGCTTCGCCTCGCGGCGTTGCCAGCTTTTCGGGCGCGAGAAAGCGCTCGGCGTTGTCGGCGTAATAGTCGAGGATGGCCGCGCTCAGGGCGACCTCGCCCAGGCTTTGCTGGATCAGCTTGCCCATCTCCAGCGTGATGAGTTCGGCAAATTCCTGCGGACGCTCGCGCAGGATGGATGCCGCGCGCCTGAGGACCGCTGCGCGGTCGGCAAAGCTCTTGTCGCGCCAGTCGTTGTCAAAACAATCGGACGCCTGCCGAAGTTTGTCTTCCAGCGCGGCGTCGCTGATCTGCGCGAAGGTCTGCAGGACTTTGCCGTTGTAGGGGTTGGTGCTTTGGTAGGCCATGGGGTGTTTTCCTTTTTGTCTGGCGATGGTGGTGGGCAGGTTGGCGCGCGGGTCCCGGCGCGTCAAACGTCAAGCGTCATTCAGGCAGCTGTCCAGTCCTGATTGTTGAATCAAAACAGGGCTTTGCGCAAGCACGGCGGGCGCATGCAGCTATCTTTTTGACAGCAGCCGTGCCCAGAGCGCAGCGGCCAACGAGACCGGTCGCCTGGCAGGGCCATTTTCGCTTGGGCGCCCTGGCGGCTGCGGGCACAATACCGCTCATGAAAGCACCTTCCAGACTGCAACCCCTCGTTGAAGAGGGCCTGATCGATACCGTCGTGCGCCAGCTGATGAGCGGCAAGGAAGCGATGGTCTACGTGGTGCGCTGCGGCGATGAAACCCGCTGCGCCAAGATCTACAAGGAAGCCGACCAGCGCAGCTTTCGCCAGGCGGTCGATTACACCGAGAACCGCAAGGTCAAGAACAGCCGGCAGGCCCGGGCCATGGCCAAGGGCACCAAGTTCGGCCGCCAGGCCAGCGAAGCGGCCTGGCAAAGCGCCGAGGTCGATGCGCTGTACCGGCTGGCCGACGCCGGCGTGCGCGTGCCCCGGCCGTACAACTTCTGCGACGGCGTGCTGCTGATGGAGCTGGTGACCGACGCGCACGGCGATGCCGCGCCGCGCCTGAACGACATCGAGTTCACGGCAGATGAGGCGCGCCGCCACCACGCTTCGCTGCTCAAAGAGGTGGTGCGCATGCTGTGCGCCGGCATCGTGCACGGCGACCTGTCCGAGTTCAACATCCTGCTGGCCGAGGACGGCCCGGTCATCATCGACCTGCCGCAGGCGGTGGACGCCGCCGGCAACAACCACGCCAGCCGCATGCTGCTGCGCGACGTGGCCA
>JAQGLT010000078.1 GCA_028292745.1 Polaromonas sp.
GAGATTCAGACCCAAAGTGACTTGTTTCATGGTCTGTATTTTCTCAGGCTGGACTTGCAGCATTCACACAAACGAGCGAGTTATGCAGAGTTTCCCTAATTTCTCTCGCCTTGCCTGTTCTGCCTGCTAGCCACAAACCCTTCAAAGCTGCGGCAGGTATCTCTCAAGCAGTTCCTGCACAGCATCCGCCTGCAGCGCATCCTGCCGTCGCTTCATGGCTTCGCGCTCGGTCTGGCCTGCCATCCAGCGCTTGAACACCACGAACGTCGCTGGGTGAACGGTGTTCATGCGCGCCATGCTGCCGTTGCTGGCTACGATCACGGCTGAAAAGCCGGGCAAGTCCAGCAGCACATTGGCGCGGCGCGCCTGGGCCACCCAGAAATCCTCGTCTTCATCGCTAAGCTTGATGGGGTGTGGATCATCCCCGGCCTGCTCGGGGCGAATGATGTCCACCTCAAAACCGTCCTTGTTGACGGCGGTGTATTTCTGGCTCTTGCGCATGCGAAAGGTGCCGTCCACCTTTTGCAGCACGCCCAGCATCGAGGTGCTGACGCGGGCCAGCTGCGTGGAAAAGATGATCCGCTTTCGCGTGTCCCACAGCAAGTCAATGTCGCGTGTCGCCAGGGTCTGGGCATCCAGCCGAACGCCAGCGGCGGCCTCATAGGCGTACAGCGCATGGGTGCCGACCACCCGGAAATGTTCGCTCAGCCCGGTGCTGGACAAGCGGGCCAGCAAGGCCACGACCAGCGGGTCCACCCGGCCGACGCGCAGGGCGCGGTTGAGCCGCTGCTGCTGCACCAGCGCGGCCCGCAAGCCGGCCACGCGCTCGGCGCTTTCACTTTTTCTTTTTGTGAACCGAGCGTAGATGGCTTCGGTTTCGGCCGTGCGCGCACCCAGACTGGTTTCAGCGCCTGCCGGCGTGGTGCGTACCAAGTATTTGGCATCCGGCGATGCAGGCGGGCCTGCATGCCAGTACATGCCGCCGCGAACCTGCGCAGCCTCTTTGAGTGCCTCTTCCAGCGCCTCGAAAACCGAGACAGCATCAATGTACTGGCGTGAAATGGAGGCGTTATTTTGGATCATTTCGGTATGTTATTCAGTTTTCTAGTTTTATACCGAAATACTATAAAAAACAAACAGTTATGTATTGTTTTATTGCCTTTTATGAGCCCAGTCAACCAGAAATATCCCCGGCCCACTCTGCCAGTTTCTGCTGCAACTCTTCCTTGCTGGGCAAATAAAGCTGGTACTCCCGCGCATGGATATTCGCGTCTTTGGGCAGGGTGATTTCAACCAGCGCCTCGTGCTTTTTCTTGCAGAGCACGATGCCGACGGTGGCGCTCTCGGCATCGGTTTTGACGTGGCGGTCAAAGTAGTTGACGTACATCTGCATCTGGCCCAAGTCCTGGTGGGTGAGCTTGCCGATTTTCAGGTCGATCAGCACATAGCATCGCAGCAGGCGGTTATAGAAAACCAGATCGACGAAAAAATGGTCGTCGTCAAAGGTGAAGCGCTTTTGCCGGGCTTCAAACAAAAAGCCCTTGCCCAGCTCCAGCAGAAAATGCTCGATCTGGCTGATGATGGCGCCCTCCAGGTCCGACTCGGAATACCGGGCTTGTTCGGACATGCCCAAAAACTCCAGCACCAGCGGCTCTTTGAGCAAGTCCTGGGGGCGGCTGACGATTTGCCCCTGCTGAGCAAGCTGGCGAATGCCGTCTTTGTCGCGGCTCAGGGCCAGGCGCTCGTACAGGCCGCTGTCGAACTGGCGCTTGAGTTCGCGCAGGGTCCAGTCCTGGCTGGTGGCCTCGATTTCGTAGAAGTCGCGTTCTTCGGCCTTCTTGATGCCCAGCAGGAATACATAGTGCGACCAGCTCAGGCTGAAGGGGCGTTTTTCAGACGCGGCCAATAGGTCAGACGCCGCCTGACCTATACGGCCCTTGGAGGTTTCAAATAGGTCAGACGCTGTCTGACCTATTCGGCTGGCGTTCAGTAGATAAAACTGGCGCATCAACTTGAGATTGGTGACCGAAAAGCCGCTGCCAAACTCGGCCGTCAGGCGCTCCGCCAGCCGTTTCAGCACTTCCTTGCCGTACTCCGCGCGACGTTCACCCTGCTGTTCATGCGCCACAACATGCTGGCCAATCTCGAAGTTGGTACGCACCTGCACCACGTCAACGCCACGCGCCACGGTGTTGCGGGCGGACAGAACTAGCGAGCGGATGCTGGAATACAGGGCCGATTCCGCGTCGGGTGCGGCGGCCGCCGTGCGAGACACTTTTTTCATCGCCTATCCTTATCTAATTTGATAGCAGCTTGTGCAAACGCCACCTGCGCCAGCGCCCGATTTGACTATGAAAGCAGCAACCCAACCAGCTCCTGCAAGCCGATGGCCTGCGCGCCGTGGCGCAGGGGGATGCGCTCGGTGCCGTCATTCTTTGGATAGCCAGTCCGGTGGCAGGTCAATCACCCCCTGGGTTTGCGCCAGCTCGTAAGCCGTGCTCCGCCCGCCGCCCTCCAGCCTGCGCAGCAGGCCGCGTGCCAGCAGGTCGCTGATGTCGCGCAGCGCCGTATCGGGGGAGCATTTGGCAATGGCCGCCCATTTGGCGTTGGTCAGCTTGCCCTCAAAGCCGCCCTGCAGGCGGTTGACGAGCTTGATCTGCCGCTCGTTCAGCGGCGTGCCGGCCCAGCGCTGCCAGAAATCGGCCTTGCTTCGCACGGCGCGCAGCACGCAGCCCAGGAACCAGGCCAGCCAGGCGGTGACGTCAAGCGTGCCTTTTTGCGTGGCTTCGAGCTGGTCGTAATAGGCTTTTCGCTCGCACTGAATCTGCGCTGACAGGCTGTAAAAGCGCCGGCGGGTGCCATCTGCGCGGGCCAGCGCCATGTCGCCGACGGCGCGCGAGATGCGGCCGTTGCCGTCATCGAACGGGTGCAGCGTGACCAGCCACAGGTGGGCCAGGCCGGCCTTGATGAGCGCATCGCCCGCCGGTGCAGCATTGAACCACTGCAGGAACTGGCCGGTCTGGCTTGCCAGCGTGTGGGCCGGCGGCGCCTGGTAATGAACTTTTTGCCGCCGGCCCGCGCCTGAGACGACTTGCATCGGGCCGCCGGCATCGCCGCGCCACGCACCAATCTCAATTTTCGTCATGCCGCTGTACCCGGTGGGAAACAAGGCCGCATGCCAGCCGAACAGGCGCTCGGGCGTCAGGGGCTGGTCAAAATTACCCGTTGCGTCGAGCACCATCTCGACCACGCCTTCCACCTGCCGGTCGGCGGGCGCCAGCGCGCCGATGTCCAGGCCCAGCCGGCGCGCAAGCGACGAGCGAACCGATTGCGCATTAAGCCGCTCGCCTTCGATCTCGCTGGTCTTGACGACCTCTTGCGTCAGCGCCTGCAGCGTGGCCTGCTCGCGCTGCGCCAGCCCCAGCCCGGCCATGCTGCCGAGCAAGTGGCCCTGCGCGCGATGCGCCAGCGCCAGCGGTTCGGCCAGCGCTGCGGCGTCAAAGCGCCAGTTTGGCCAGTCGGGCTGCTGCCAGATGTAAAGAAGGTCGTCCGTGGGCATCATGCGGTGATTATGGGCTCATTCACTGCAAATTGTGCGGTGAATAGATGAACAATGGCCGCATTGACCTTGATGCGTTTGGCAAAGCAATAGCCGCCCCAGCGCCGCGATTTATCCCTAAAACCTCATCCGCTTCAAATCAAATCCACAGGCCAAGCATCAGCCAGCCATCCATTACCATTCTTGATCCCCTTTCGCCCACTCGCGGCACCCCACGGAGAAAACAATGTTCAGTCATGTGATGCTTGGTGTGAATGATCTTGAGGTTTCAAAGAAGTTTTACGACGCGCTGCTGGGCACGCTGGGCATTGCCCCGGGCGTTGCCAACAAGAACCGCTACTTCTACCGCAGCCCGACGGGCTCGTTCGCGATTTCCACGCCCATCAATGGCGAGCCGGCTTGCCACGGCAACGGCAGCACCGTCGGGTTTACGGCGCAGTCGCCGGAACGGGTGGATGCCTTCCATGCGGCCGGCATCGCCAACGGCGGCACCACCTGCGAAGACCCGCCGGGGTTTCGCGAAGGCCCGGTGGGCAGGCTCTACCTGGCGTATCTGCGCGACCCCGACGGCAACAAGATCTGCGGGCTGCACCGGCCTGCCAAAGAAGTAAACAAGTAACGGATCGGCGCAAATCGGGCGGCGGGTTCTGCAATCGGGGCAGCGCCTTGCATGCGAGCATGCTCCGCTTTTGATAGCTGCTTGCGCCCGCCCCTACTGCGCAACTGCCTGTTTTTTCATAAAAATAATCGTTTAACCTGTACTTCACGGCCCATGGCGTGACTGCCGGGCTCACCGCTTTGATTGCGCCGCGCACCCTGATCTGGCCGAGCCCCGCTGCTACAGTGCGGCCCATGCCTACCCCTGCCCTGCCGCACGCCGTTTCCCGCCTGCGCACCGCCCGCCTGGCGCGCAGTGCCAAACCCTTTCTTGCGCGGGGCGGCCCGCGCGGGGAGCGCTGCGCCGGTTGCCGCCTGCTTCCCAGCCACTGCCTGTGCGCGTTGCGCCCGGCCGTGCCTGTGCGTGCGGGGGTGTGCCTCCTGATGGCCGACATCGAGCCGCTCAAGCCCAGCAACACGGGCTGGCTGGTGGCCGATGTGGTGGCCGACACGTTTGCCTTTGGCTGGGCGCGCACCGAGGCCGACCCTGCGCTGCTGGCGCTGCTGGCCGACCCGCAGTGGCAGCCGTACCTGGTGTTTCCAGGCGAATTCGTGGCGCCGGGGCGGGTGGTGGCAGAGGTGCAACCGGCCGCCAGCGACACCTCCAGGCGGCCGCTTTTCGTGCTGCTGGACGCCACCTGGCCCGAGGCGCGCAAGATGTTTCGCAAGAGCCCGTACCTGGACCACCTGCCGGTGCTCAGCCTGCAGAGCGAGCAGCTCTCCCGCTACCGCCTGCGCCGGTCCCGGCGGGCCGACCATTTCTGCACCTCGGAGGTGGCCGCGCTGTGCCTGGAACTGGCCGGCGAGCCGCACGCGGCGCAGACGCTGGCGGCCTACCTGGAGGTGTTCACCCAGCATTACCTGCTGGCCAAGCAGCAGCGGCCGGTGGACCTGGAAGACCCGGCGCACCAGGATTTGCGCAGCCTGCGTTTGCCGCACGGCGCCGAGGGGCGACAATCCAGCCCCAGCGTTCCCTAAAAAACCAGCACCATGACCCAAGACCCAAACCGCCAGAAAGAACTGAAAAAAATGGAGCTGTGCGACTCGTGCGCCGGCATCCAGCGCAACTGGCGCCGCGCGCCGGGGCATGCCGAACTGGTGCAGGCCGGCAACCGCCAGGAAAAGCGCGGCGCCGCGCTGGTCACCATCACCAGCTACCGCTGCGACCGCTGCGGCACGGCGTGGGAATACGAGAACAACAAAGCCAATCAGAAGGCGGGCTGGTCGGTGGTGGGGCGCTAGCGCGAAATCAGCCTGACTGGCACCCGCCCCTCACATGGGTCGGCAGTGTCCCCGCTTCGCTCCTTCCCCAGCGGGGGAAGGACAAATACCGGGGAAAGCCGGGAAATGGCGAAATTTATGATCAAAACGGGCTCCAGCGCAGGCAGCGCCTGCGCAAGCAGCTATTGATTCAGGAGCAACAAGGCGGCCCGGCTTCGCTGTTGCCAGCTGGCCGCGTTAAACCGGCCGCGCCGCCGGGTTCATCCTTCGGGCTTGACCCAGGTAAACACGCGCACCGGGGGCACGTTCAGGACCTCCCAGGATTTTTCCGGCTCACCCAGATAGGGCGAGACAAAATCGGCCACATGCGCGCGCACCTGGTAGGCGACAAAGCGCCCGCCCGGCCGCAACGCCTGGGCGATGGCCGCGGCCACGCCATCGGACACGTCGGGCGGCATGGTGGAGAACGGGATGCCTGAAACGATGGCATCGGGCGCGGGCAGCCGCCGGGCGCTCAGGTACTGGGCCAGGTACAGGGCGCTGCCCAGCTCAAGCTGAAAGCGCGCATCGCGGATGCTGGTGGACAGGTGGCGGTGAAAACTGCCGTCCAGCTCGATGGCCAGCAGCTGGGCCGAGGGCGCCATGGCGCGCAGGAAGGCGGCGGTCGTGCCGCCCGTGCCCGGCCCGAGTTCAACCACGGTGCGGGCCTCGCCGATGCGGGCACTGCGCACCAGGCGCTGCTCCAGGTGGCGTGAACTCGGCACGATGGAGCCGACCTGGGCCGGATTGCGAACAAATCCGCGCAGGAATTCGATGCTGTCGCGCAAGGGGCCGGTATTGAGATTTCTGGCGGGATTAGGTAAGGATGACTGGTGAAGCGGCTGATCGGCGGTGGGTTCATTCATGGTGCAAGGCCTGTTGTGTTTTTATTCAAGATAAGGCATCCCTGGCAACAGGGCGAGGCAGGCAACAACCCGTACAGGGGGCATTGCCGGTCTTGCCACGGCTGCGGCTCCTTTGTGATTTTTGAGGAAACGCTGCCGGTGCTGCTGTCAGACAGCATCTTGTGGCTTTGCGCACTTTCACGCCGCCGCGCTGGTAAAGCCGGCCGGGGCGCCGGCCGCAGTTCTTGGTCAAGCCAGGCGGCTGGCCGGCCGGGCCCGCCTTGCGGACTTTATTTGGATTGCTTCTTTTAATGGCAATTTGGCAATTGCTTGGTCAGCCCCGGCGCGGACTGCACCGGACACCACAGACGTTCTGGCCGTTGTGCAAGAGCGCAAAACTCGGCCTGCACCAAGGGCGGTTTTCAGCCTACAGAACAATTGAGCGGCGCACGTTAAGCTGTAGTGTTTATTCGATCTTTTACCTCATCATTTTCCTTTTTCATGAAGCTCAAAGCCGCTTGCTCCATCACTGTGACCGCTGCGTCGGACTGCCCGATGATTGCCATGCTCCGTCCCCGCAGCAGCCCGACGCAGTGGATCATCAGCGACCGCTATGAGCTGGAGCCCCTGGTGCCGGTGACCGAGTTTGCCGACGGCTACGGCAACCTTTGCCAGCGCCTGATCGTGCCGAAGGGCCGGATGCGCATTTCCGTGGAGGTGACGATGCAAGTCGCGGCGCACCTGGACGTGCCCGCCTTTGCGCCGCAGACCCTGATTCCCGACCTGCCGACCAATGTGCTGCCCTACCTGCTGCAAAGCCGCTACTGCCCCTCGGACAAGATGCAGGGCAAGGCGCTGGAGATCGTCGGCAACACGCCCATCGGCTATGCCCAGGTCGAGAAAATCCGTTCGTGGGTGCATGAGAACCTGGAGTACCGCTACAACGTCAGCTCGGCCACGACCGATGCGCTGGAAACGCTGGCGCACGGCGCGGGCGTGTGCCGCGACTTCACCCATGTGTGCATCGCGCTGTGCCGCAGCCTGCAGATTCCGGCCCGCATGGTGGTGGGCTACCTGCACGGGCTCAAGCCGATGGACCTGCACGCCTGGTTCGAGGCCTTCGTCGGCGGGCGCTGGTACACCTTCGACGCCACGCAGGACCAGCCGCGCGGCGGGCGCATCGTGCTGGCCTACGGACACGACGCCACCGACGTCGCCTTCATTTCGGACTACGGCTTTCAGCCGCTGCAGGTCGACGAGATGTGGGTCGAGGTCAGCGCGCCCGAGCAGGGCCAGACCGAATCCGCGCAGCTCGACCACACCGACGCCTAGCGCGGCTTCACCCTGGCGGGCGACAGCGAAGCCGGGCCGCCTTGTTGCTCCTGAATCAATAGCTGCTTGCGCAGGCGCTGCCTGCGCTGGAGCCCGTTTTGATCAAAAATTGGATGCTTTCACTGGCTTTCCCGGTGTTTCTCCTTCCCCGCTGGGGGAAGGCAGGGATGGGGCCAGCGGGGGCCGAACGCCCGCCGCCAGCTTTTCCTGCTGGCCCGGGCATGCCTAGGGCCTGAATCCTTTTCAGGCTGTGGATGCGTACCGACCTTAGATTGACAGTTCGTTTGGCTCAACGGACGGTGATGCATTGACCGCATCCCAGAGCGCTTGCGCTGCGCGCCCGATTGCGCTACGGGATCGGTAAAGCCTGATTTCGAGATCAACACACCACTCCTGAGAAGCGGCGGCTGCAAGCCGGTTGCTTGCCAGATCTTCGTTGATGAGACTTTTCGGCAACCAGGCCATTCCTCGCCCGTCAAGCACCATGGTCCTGAGCACCGAAGCGAGGTGGGCGGTGAAAACGGTCTGGGTGGGTATTTTCTCCAGGGCGTTGTGGAGGGTTTCACGCAAAATTCGGCCCAGACCAGACTCAGCGCTGTACGTCAGCAGCGATACCGCCGGTTGACCCGGCTCAAGCGTGTGGCGTGGACGTCCGTTGGCATCCACTGCGGAGACAGGGACCAAAAGGTCCGCGCCGATCAGCACCGAGGGGTAGCCCTCCGCGTGGAGCCGGCCAGGGGCCTGCGGATGCGCGTGGCACATGACGAACTGCACCTTGCTTTGCTCCATCAGCGCCTCGCAACGCAGCAGCACGTCCGACTCCAGTTGTATGGTGCCGACCATCGTGTGCGTTTCAAATCTGCGCAGCCAGCCGGGCATGAAGGTGAACGACAAAGCATGTGTCGCCGCAAATCGAAGTGAATTTGAACTGGCCTCAGCCACGGCGCGTGCCTCGCCCGGCACACGCGCCACCTGGGCCAGCAAGTCCTGGGCGACGCTGTGAAACCACTGCCCCGTCTCTGTGAGGCGAATAGGTTGTGAACTCCGGTCAAAAAGCTCTGTTCCGAGCCACTCTTCCAATGCCCGCACGCGCCGGCCAAATGCGGGCTGGGTCATGTGCCGGTCATCCGCGGCACGCGAAAAATTGCCGGTCGACGCCAGGGCCAAAAAATCGTCCAGCCAGGAAAGGTTCATGGCCGGTGCCTTGAAAGCATGGAACAAAAGAAAAACAGCATTGGTCAAATCGAGGGGCGTTGGCGATCATTGTGCCTCCAGCAACGCAGCCATCCAGGAAGGCACCCATGAAAATCGTCGAGATCAGAGAAATCACCATTCCCATCAGTTCGCCCATCCGCAACGCCTACATCGACTTCAGCAAAATGACGTTGAGCCTGGTGGCCGTGATCACCGACGTGATCCGTGACGGCAAACCCGTGGTGGGCTACGGCTTCAATTCGAACGGCCGTTACGGCCAGGGCAAGCTGATGCGCGAGCGCTTCATTCCGCGTGTGCTCGAAGCCAATCCGGATTCGCTGATTGACGACAGCGGCAAGAACCTGGACCCGCACAAGATCTGGAATGCGATGTTCACCAACGAAAAGCCAGGCGGGCACGGCGAGCGATCGGTGGCCATCGGCACCATCGACATGGCCGTGTGGGACGTCGTTGCCAAGATCGAAGGCAAGCCCCTGTTCCAGCTCCTTGCCGACCGTTATGGCAACGGCAAACCCAACCGTAAGATTTTCGTCTACGCCGCTGGCGGCTACTACTACCCCGGCCAGGACCACAACAAGCTCAAGGACGAGATGCGCAGCTACATCGATCGTGGCTACAACGTGGTCAAGAAAAAGATCGGCGGCGCCTCGCTCGACGAAGACCTGCGCCGCATCGATTCCATCATGGAAGTGCTGCAGGACGGGCAGAAGCTTTGTGTGGATGCCAATGGCCGCTTCGATCTGGACACGGCGATCCAGTACGCCAAGGCCTTGTCCCAGTACGACCTGTTCTGGTACGAGGAGCCGGGCGACCCGCTCGACTTCGAGCTGCAGGCCACGCTGCGCAACTATTACAAGAACCCGATGGCGACGGGCGAGGATTTGTTCTCGATGCAGGATGCGCGCAACCTGATCCGTTATGGCGGCATGCGCCCCGACCGCGACTGGCTGCAGTTCGATTGCGCCCTCAGCTACGGCCTGGTGGAGTACCTGCGCACGCTGGAGATGCTCAAGCAGCACGGCTGGTCGGCCAGCCGCTGCATCCCGCACGGCGGCCACCAGATGTCGCTGGCCATCGCCGCCGGCCTGGGGCTGGGCGGCAACGAGTCCTACCCGGACCTGTTCCAGCCGTATGGCGGCTTTCCCGACGGCGTGAAGGTGGAGGGTGGCTACGTCACCTTGCCCGAGCTGCCCGGCATCGGCTTCGAGGGCAAGGCCGACCTGATCCGCGAAATGCGCGCGCTGGCGCCATGAGCGCCCCGGTGCTGTCTACCGCCGACCTGCTGCGGATTGCGGCCGAACGCAGCGGCGGCGAGCAGCGCTGCCCGTCCTGCGGCGGCCTGCACTGCCCGGGCTGGGAGGCGATCCCCGGCGGCTTCGATGCCGGCGGCCTGAAGCAGGTGGGCACCTTACGCGACCCCGAGGTGCATGAGCCCACGGTGGAGGAATACCACCCCGCCGGCACCCGCACGTGGGACGCCGACGCGCCCATCGCGCCGGCCTTCCATCCGTACAACCAGAGCGATGTCCTGCAGTGCGCGCACTGCCACCGCGCCTTCCTGCGCTGGACCGAGTACGGCGGCTACTACCAGGAAGCGCGCATCCGCGAGATCAATCCTGAACTGGTGGTTCAAGCGCTCTAGGGAGGGAGCGGACTCCCTGACGCAGAAGGCGCGGAAGGGAGAGAGAGACGCAGAAGGAATCGATGGTTGAACCCCGTGTTTGCGGGCTGTTCACCTTGAGGGGCCTTTCTGCGCGTTCTGCGTCACTTCTGCGTCTTCTGCGTAGGGATGCCCGCTTTGTCTGCTCGGCAGTGCCACGTCGCATGCGGCATGCGGCTGCGTCCGACAGGCGCCCCGGGGGGGCCATCCCAGAATCCGCGGCTTCCCCCACCACGCAGCCGCTGAGGCGGCCCCATCCGCATGTCCACCCACCTGTCGTCTTCGTCCACGCGCGAGGCGCCGCCGCGCCATGCCGTGCAGCTGCGCATCAACGGCCAGCCGCACGTGCTGCAGCTCGAGGCCTCCGTCACGCTGCTGGACCTCCGGCGCGACCGCCTGCAGCTGGCCGGCACCAAGAAGGGCTGCGACCACGGCCAGTGCGGCGCCTGCACGGTGCTGGTGGACGGTGAGCGGGTGCTGTCCTGCCTGACGCTGGCCGTGATGCGCGACGGCAGCGACGTCACCACGGTGGAGGGGCTGGCCGAGGGCGACCAGCTCCACCCGATGCAGGCGGCATTCGTCGAGCACGACGCGTTCCAGTGCGGCTACTGCACGCCGGGCCAGATCTGCTCGGCCGTCGGCATGCTGAACGAGGGGCGCGCGAACTCGACCGACGACGT
Organism: Polaromonas sp.; assembly: GCA_028292745.1. GTDB lineage: Bacteria > Pseudomonadota > Gammaproteobacteria > Burkholderiales > Burkholderiaceae_C > Polaromonas. The sequence goes on from JAQGLT010000078.1 coordinate 11,209, forward strand.
GCGCGAGCTCATGAGCGGCAACCTCTGCCGCTG
>JAQGLT010000082.1 GCA_028292745.1 Polaromonas sp.
GCCGCTGACCGGCGCCTCGATGCGGTAGGCCGCGTCGCCGTGGGCCACCACCAGGGGCAGCCGCGCCGGGCTGTCGGTGCGCTGGGCCGACAGCGGCAGCCGCGCCGTCCACACAGCGCCTTGCCAGGCCTGGTCCCAGGCGCCGGCCGGCTGGATCACATTGGCGGTTTCGGGAAACAGCGCCAGCGTCTTGCCCCGCAGCGCGGCGGGCAGGCCGGCCAGCGACACGCCGAGGAAGTTGTCGCTCACCTCCAGCCGGCTGGCGCCCGTGGGCAGCGGTTGGGGCGCGGCGTCGAACGCGGCCTGGAACACAGCGCCATGGGCCGCCGTCGAGCCCTGGGCCGGCAGGCTCAGCGTGAACTCGCCCTCCTGCGGAATGCACTCCTTGCGGCAGACCAGCCAGGCGGCCCTAAGCTTCACGTCGAGCTGCGGGGCGTTGAAGCCGGCTGCAATGTTCAGCGGCACCGGCAGCAGCACCGCGTGCTCATAGCCGTAATTGGCCAGCGTGCCGATCGGGATCTTCTTCGGCGTCGGCCAGGCGATGTCGCCGGCCGTGACGCCGGCCGGCAGCTGCCACTCCAGCACCGTCGGCAGGCCCGAGTCGCCGGAATTTTTCCAGTAGGTGTGCCACTCGGGCTGGTGCGTCAGCTGCAGGCCCAGCCAGACCGGCTTGCCCGCCTGCACGCCCTCGGGCGCCCAGGCCAGCAGTTCGGCGCGCACCTGCTCGGTGCTCACCACCGGGCTTTTCAGCGTTGTTTTTATCAGGCTATTTTGGGCCGTGGCGCTTGCTGTGAATGCGCAGGCAGCTATCAAAACAATAGCTGAAACAAAACGTTGGAAATTCATGGTGTTGATGTGAGCGGCAGCGCTGCCTTTAGTTCCGGCGGCGCCTGCGGACGGGAAAGCGGCGGCGCTGGGTTTCCGATTGTGCGTCAGGCCCTCTGAAGCCTTCAGGTCTGGCCGCCCGGCTCTACCGGGACGGCGGGCACAAACACCGCCGGCAGTTTTTTGGGCGCCCGAATGCGCAGCTGCTTGTTGACGTTTTCCCGGCCGAACACCACTTCAATGTCGGCTATGGCCACGCCGAACAAAGGCGCCAAAAAACGCACCATGTGGTCGGTCGCCTTGCCGCCTTTTGGCGCGGCGGTCACGCTGACCTTGAGCTGCGTCCCCTTGGGCTTGCCGATGGCGTCACGCCCGGCGCCGGGTTTGCCCAGGATGTTGACCACCAGCACATCGCCGTCCCAGGCGAAGAAACTGTCGCCGGTGGCGTTTTTGACCCGGCCGTGGCTCATGGGCCGGCCTGCAGTTGTTGCAGTGCTGGCTTGCAGAGGTGGTTCAGGACGGGATTCGGCATGGTCTGTTGATGAGGGCTCCTTGCCGAGCCGTCATGCCGGGCTTATTCCGCAAACCGGGTCGTGCGGCTGTTCAGTCGTGCATGTTTGATAGCGGGAAGGGACTGTCCAGAGAAAATCATCGAACAGTTGCCTGGACATGCCTGAACATGCCTGGCGGGTACGAAAGGCGTGTTTAATTCGCAACTTTCGATACACATCCCGGCACTCAACCCGGCTCAAACATCGCCTGCAGCGTCGCCAGCAATTTTTGCAGCGTTGCGGGATGAACGGCTCCCAAGCGCTTGACCAGCCGCGCCTTGTCCAGCGTGCGCACCTGATCGAGCAGCACCAGCCCCGTTTTACCCTGAAACGTCAAGCCAGTCCGAAAGGCCGCAGGCTGCGAGCCGGTGGTCATGGGGGCCACGATCACGGTGCGCAGGTGGTCATGCATCTCGGGCGGCGACACCACCACGCAGGGCCGCGTCTTCTGAATTCCGCTGCTGACCGTCGGGTCGAGGTTGACCAGCCAGACCTCGCCGCTCGCCACCGCCGGGCGGCTCACCACACCAGCTCCGCATCCCCTTCGTTGCCCACTTCAGGCCACACCATTGCATCGTCTCCCGTTGCCGCCAGGCGCTGGCTGTCCTGCGCCCAGCCTTCGCGCGCGTTGCGCTTGAGCGGGCGAATTTCGATCACGTCGCCGTTGACCTGCAAGTCGGCCACATCGACCAGGCCTAGCTGTTTCAAGATCGGCTTGGGAATCAGAATGCCTTGGGAGTTGCCCATTTTTCGAATGGAGACTTGCATGATTTCCTCCTTAAATAAGCACAATGTTATTACTTTGACGAGTTTGAGGCGCTAAATCAGCCTGTTGTCGAACCCACTGTGGCCGGTCCACGGGTTCGATAATGCGGCCATGGATTCCCCTCACGCCGCCGCTTCGCCCGCCATCGTCCTGGCCACGCTCAACGCCAAGTACATCCATGCCTCGCTCGGCCTGCGCTACCTGCTGGCCAACATGGACCGGCATGGCGGCGCGGGGCTGCGCAAACGCACGCAGCTGCGCGAGTTCGTCATCCAGCAGCGGCCGGTGCAGATCGTGGAGAGCCTGCTGGCGCTTGAGCCGCGCGTGATCGGGTTGGGCATCTACATCTGGAACGTGGTCGAAACCACCCAGGTGGTGCGCCTTTTGAAAACCCTGCGGCCCGACATCAAGGTGGTGCTTGGCGGGCCGGAGGTCAGCTTTGAAACCGGCGAGCAGGAAATCTGCCGGCTGGCCGACCATGTGGTGACCGGCTGGGGCGATGTGAGCTTTCCCAGGCTGTGCCGGGCGCTGCTCGACGGCCCGCAGCCGCTGATGAAGGTGATTGCCGGCGAACAGCCCGCGCTGGCCGAGCTGGCTTTGCCTTACGACGAATACACCGCCGAAGACCTGGAAAAGCGCCTGCTGTATGTCGAAGCCTCGCGCGGCTGCCCGTTCAAGTGCGAGTTCTGCCTGAGCTCGCTCGACAAGACCGCCTGGGCCTTCGAGCTGGACCGCTTCATGGCCGAGATGGAGGCGCTCTACCGGCGCGGCGCGCGCAACTTCAAGTTCGTGGACCGCACCTTCAACCTGAAGGTGGATTTCTCCACCCGCATCCTGCAGTTTTTCCTGGACCGCATGGCGCCCGAGCTGTTCGTGCATTTCGAGGTCGTGCCCGACAGCCTGCCGGACCGGCTGAAAGCGCTGATCGCGCAGTTCCCGGCCGGCTCGCTGCAGTTCGAGGTCGGCATCCAGAGTTTCAATCCCGAGGTGCAGCAGCGCATCTCGCGCAGGCAGGACAACCTCAAGACCGCCGACAACCTGCGCTGGCTGGTCAACGAGAGCCGGGCGCATGTGCATGCCGACCTGATCTTCGGCCTGCCGGGAGAAACGCTGGAGAGCTTTGCCGACGGCTTTGACCGGCTGCATGCGCTGGGTCCGCACGAAATCCAGTTCGGCATCTTGAAGCGGCTGCGCGGCACGCCGATCACGCGGCACACGGCCGACTTCGCGATGGCCTACGACCCGCAGACGCCGTACACGATTTTGCAGACCTCGACCATTGACTTCGCCACCATGCAGCGCATCCAGCGTTTTGCCCGCTACTGGGAAATGGTCGCCAACTCGGGCCGGTTTTGCGCGGCGCTGCGCCTGCTGCTGCGCGATAGCCCGGAAACGGCGGGTTCGGCCTTTCACCATTTCCTCGGCTTCAGCGACTGGCTGTGGCGCACCACCGGCAAGACGCACGAATTTGCGCTGGAAAAGCTGGTGGATTTGCTGCACGAACACTTGACGGCGGCGCGCAGGCTGCCCGAGGACACGGTGCGCGCCGCCTTGCTGGCCGACTACCTGGCCAGCGGTGCGCGCGGCAAGCCCCATTGCCTGGGCGCGGCGCTGGACGCCGGCCGGGCCGCCTTGCCGATGGCTGCGGGCAAGCAGCGGGCCGAACGGCAGGGCCGGCATGTTCAGCAGGCGCATCGCGATGAAATTCAAAAGGCGGCGGCAGCGGCATGAGCGGCACGCGGCGAGATTTTTAAGCATTTAATGCCTGTGGCGCTTATGGGGAGTGCGTGTCTAGCTATCTAAATAATAGCAAATGGCTTGGCGTGCCAGGCGCTGGAAATAGCCCAAAATACGCGCATGACTTCCGCCATCCCTGCCCATGCCGCCGCCCCCCGTTTCTGGGCCGACCTGAAAACCACCGACTTCGCCCACCTCGACCTGGCCCGCTGCATCGCCGTGCTGCCGGTGGCCGCCATCGAGCAGCACGGCCCGCACCTGCCGTTGAACGTCGATGCCACGCTGGTCGATGGCGTCATCGCCAGCGCGCTGCCGCACTTGGCCGCTACCCTTCCCGTGCTTTTTCTGCCCACCCAGTGCATCGGCTTCAGCCCCGAGCACATGCGCTTTCCCGGCACGCTGACGCTCAAGGCCGAAACCCTCCTCCGGCTCTGGACCGAGCTGGCCGAGTCGGTCGCGGCCACCGGCGTCAAGAAGCTGGTGCTGCTCAATTCGCACGGCGGCCAGGTCGGGCTGATGGATGTGGTGGCACGCGACCTGCGAATGCGCCTGGGCCTGCTGGTGTACAGCGTCAATTCCTTCAACCTGCCGCTCCAGGGCGAAGATGGCGTCCCGGTGGGCGCGCAGTTCAGCGCGCATGAGCACCGCTTCGGCATTCATGCCGGCGACATCGAAACCTCGATGATGCTGGCGCTCAGGCCCGGACAGGTCGAGATGGCCAAGGCGCAGGATTTTCATTCGACGTCGCAGGACCGCGCCGAGCGCTTCAGCATCCTGGGCGACGGCCGCAGCGCCAAGCTGGGCTGGCAGATGCAGGACTACAACCCGCACGGTGCGGTGGGCAACGCCGCCGCCGCCACGGCGCAAAAAGGCCATGCGCTGCTGGGCGCCATGGGCCGCAGCCTGGCGCAGCTGCTGGCGCAAATCGACCAGCTGCCCGCCGACACCCTGCGCGGCAGCACTGCCTTGTAAGCCGACGGCGTTGCTGCGTGCAGGCAGCGGCAAACAGCCCCTGTCAGGCCATCGGCAGACTACGCACTGTTACCGCGCAGCAGCGGTTTGAGCCCTGTTTTGCGCCCACGCCGGCGCTACCATCCGGCTTTTACCCCTTCACAGGAGCACATCATGGGACTCATCGATCTGCTGCAGCAAGCACTTGGCGGCAATACCGAAAAACATTTCGACCAGGTGGCCAAGGAAGCCCCGCGCGAGGAGCTGGCCGACGGGCTGGCGGCGAGCATGCGCTCCAAGGACACGCCACCTTTTGGCGACATGGTGTCCCAGATGTTCGGCAAGTCGTCCCCGACGCAGCAGGCAGGCCTGCTGAACCAGATTCTGGGCGCGCTCGGGCCGGCGGCGGCCACCGGCCTGGCCGGCGGACTGCTGGGCCGCATCCTGGCACCGGGCCAGGCGCAGGTCACGCCCGAGCAGGCATCCCAACTCTCGCCCGCCGAGGTGACCGAAATCGCGGCCGAGGCCGAAAAAACCCATCCGGGCGTGGTCGACCAGGTCAGCCAGTTCTATGCCGAGCATTCGGGCTTGATCAAGACGCTGGGCGGCGCCGCGCTGCTGGTGGCGATGGCGAAAATGAAAAACAACCTCGACAACCGGCGCTGAAGGTGCTGAGTTGAAGGCGGGCAACGCCGCAAGGCACCCGCCGCGTGCATGAGAGCCCAAAAGGCAAACCCCCAGGCCATGGATAAACAGTCTGGGGGCTTGCACCGCAGGCCGTGCCGGTAAGCTGGCTGGGGTGTGCCACAAGTATCGCCCCCAGGACGCCGAATAATTTGCCAGAGTTATCGCCAAAATTTTAAAATTTGGATAATCAATCTGAAATTTTTGACAAACCAGATAAATTATCTTTATGGATGCATTGGACCGAAAAATTCTCCAGGTGCTGCAAGCCGATTCGCGCACCAGCCTGCACGAAATCGGGCAGGCCGTGGGCCTGAGTCCGTCGCCCTGCTGGGGGCGCATCAAGAAAATGGAGGAGGCCCGCATCATCGAGGGCTACACCGTGCGGCTCAATGCGCAGGCGGTCGGTCTGGGCGAGACGGTGCTGGTGCAGGTCACGCTCGACAGCCATTCGGACAACACGCTGGAAAAATTCGGCGAAACCCTGGCGTCGATTCCCGAGGTGATCGAGGCCTGGCTGGTGTCCGGCGATTACGACTACCTGCTGCGCATTGCCGTGCGGGACACCAAAGACTATGAGCGGCTTCTGCGCGAGCGCCTCTACACGATCAAGGGCATACGCCACAGCAAGTCGAGCTTTGTGCTGCGAACGCTGAAGAAAGCCGACCTGCCCCTGCTGCCGGGCTGACGCGAGCGCGGCGAGCGGCCAGAAAGCGCGGGTAAAAAGCCCGACAAATTTCTGCGCGGCTGGCTGACAGCCGCTGGCCAGGGCTGCCGCAGACTGGCGAGAACCTTGTACTCACCGCCCGCAACCGTTTTCAAGGAGTCAGCGCATGAATCCACCGCCTTGTGATGCCGGTCGCTGGTGCCTCCATGCGCTGGGACTGGCCGCGCTCGTCAGTCTGGGCGCGTGCGGCGACACCGCCACGCTGGCGCCCAGCGCCGGCATGGGCGCCAGCCCGACCCTGCCGCAGCCCAAAAGCAGCCTGATCCCGACGGTCAACATCGCCCCGGCCAAGGGCTGGCCTGAAGGCGTCATGCCCACGGCCATGGCCGGCCTGAGCGTGACACCGCTGGCAACCGCGCTGGACCATCCGCGCTGGGTCTATGTTCTGCCCAACGGCGACGTGCTGGTCGCCGAAAGCAATGCCCCGCCCAAGCCGGAAGGCAGCCAGGGAATCAAGGGCAAGATCATGAAGATGGTCATGGCCAAGGCCGGCGCCGGCGTGCCCTCGGCCAACCGCATCACCTTGCTGCGCGATGCCGATGGCGACGGCAAGGCGGAAGTGCGAAGCGTGTTTTTGCAAAACCTGAACTCGCCTTTCGGCATGGCGCTGGTCGGCGCCGACCTCTACATCGCCAATGCCGATGCGGTGGTCCGCGTGCCCTACCAGGCTGGACAGACTGCCATCAGTGCGGCGCCGGTCAAGGTGGTGGACCTGCCGGGCGGGCCGATCAACCACCACTGGACGAAAAACGTGATTGCCAGCCCGGACGGCAGCAAGCTGTACGTGAGCGTCGGCTCCAACAGCAACGTGGCCGAAAACGGGATGGAGGCGGAGGCCGGCCGTGCCGCCATCTGGGAGGTGGACGCCAAGACCGGCAGCCACCGGATTTTTGCGTCGGGCCTGCGCAATCCCAACGGCATGGGCTGGGCGCCCGAAAGCGGCGCGCTGTGGACGGTGGTGAACGAGCGCGACGAGATCGGCAGCGACCTGGTGCCCGACTACCTGACCTCGGTGAAGGACGGCGGCTTTTACGGCTGGCCCTGGAGCTACTACGGCCAGAACGTCGATGTGCGCGTCAAGCCGCCGCAGCCCGAGATGGTGGCCAAGGCCATCGTGCCCGACTATGCGCTGGGCTCGCATGTCGCGCCGCTGGGCCTGGCGTTTTCAGAAGGCAATGCGCTGGGTGCCGCGCTGGCCAGCGGCGCCTTCGTCGGCGAGCACGGCTCCTGGAACCGCAAGCCGCTCAGCGGCTACAAGGTGGTGTTCGTGCCGTTTGCCAAGGGCCGGCCGGCCGGCCTGCCGGTCGATGTGCTGACCGGCTTTGTGAGCGACAAGGGCGACGCCTACGGCCGGCCGGTGGGCGTGGCGATGGACAAGCGCGGCGCGCTGCTGGTGGCCGACGATGTGGGCAATGTGGTCTGGCGCGTGGCCGGAGCGGCGAAGTAATTCCACTTTCATTTCAATGCGCTATGTCGCTGCTTGGCCCTGCTGCTCCTGAATTCATGGCTGTTTGCGCAGGTGTTGCCTGCGCTGGAGCCCGTTTTGATCATAAATTACGTCATTTTCCGGGCTTTTCCGGTATTTCTCCTTCCTTGCTGGGGAAGGAGCCGAGCGGCGCCACGGGCGGCCCAGGTGCGTGGCGGCTGCCAGTCAGGGTGACTTCGCTCTAGCCGCGTGACACGGTGGCCTGCCTCAATGCAGCGTGCCCAGATAGGCCGCCATGTCGCGTGCGTGCGCCTCGGTCACGCCCATGTCGGGCATGGCCGACTGGGGCTTCACGGCCTTGGGGTGGCGCAGCCAGTGCACCAGGTTGTCGGGCGTGTTGGCGAGCCTGCCGGCAATCAGGCTGCGGCTGGCCAGGCCCCTGAGCGGCGGCCCCACATTGGGCGAGGCGCCGGTGATGCCGGGAATGGTGTGGCAGGCGCTGCAGGCATATTGGTACAGCGCCTGCCGGCCCCGCTCGATGTCGCCGCCCGTGGCGCCTTGCGTCCCGGATGCCGTGGCCGTGGCTGGCGACACAAGAGCCGGGCGCGGTTCGGCACCCGCGCCGGTGTTTTCCGCCAGGGCTGCGGGCGGGCGGGCGTCCTGCGTGAGGTCGGCATAGGCTTGCGGCGTCAGCGCCGGCAGGCGCTGCACAAAGGCCACGATGTCCCACAGCTGGGCGTCGTCGAGCCTGAACTGCCAGGCCGGCATGCCGCTCATCTTGATGCCGTGGCGGGTGATCCAGTAGATTTCACGCGGGCGCCAGCGCTGCAGGGCATCGACCAGCGGGCCGGGCAAGGGCTGCAGGCTTTTGCCGATGTCGCCTTGCGCCACCCCTGGCCCGCCGTGGCATTGCACGCACTTGTCGCGGTACAGGACTGCGCCCCGCGCGATGCGCTGCGGCGCGTCGAGCGCCGGAGGCTCGATGGCCCGGGCGCGCAGGCGCACCGAGTGGCGCATGGTGATTTCAAGCAGTGAATACACCGGTTGCCAGTGCTGGGTGGTGGCGGAAACGTTGTAGGCGCCGCTGTACACGACCGCAACGCCGGCGGCGGCGGCCAGCGTGGCCAGCAGGGCGGCGGCAAGCGCCAGGGCGAGGGCGGGTTTCATGGCAGCTGCCATTGTGCGGCTGAGATGGCGTTTGGCAAGGAAGTGTCGGCGCTGTCCTTCAAAAAATGCGGCGCTGCTGGACAAGAATCAGCCTATGAAACTGACTGCCCCACCTGTTGCGCTTTGGCCGGCGCGCTGGGCTCTGTGGGCAACCGGGCGGGTGTCCGCGCTGGTGCTGCCCTGGTTGCTGGCGGCGGCCGGCATCGGCGCGGCGGGATGCGATGCCGGCCCGGCGGAAGGCTTGCAGCCCGAAGCAACGCGCACCGCCGACCCGCTGCTGGGCCAGCGCCTGGTGACGCAATACCAGTGCGGCAGCTGCCACGCCATTCCCGGCGTGGCGGCGGCGCGCGGCATCCGCGGGCCTTCGCTGGAGGCTTTCGGCCGGCGCAGCTACATTGCCGGCCACGTTCCCAACCGCCCCGAGGCGCTGGTGCGCTGGATCGTCCAGCCGGACGCGCTGGTGCCCGGCACCCTCATGCCCAGCATGGGCGTGTCGCCGGGCGATGCGCGCCACATGGCGGCCTACCTTGGAACCCTTCGGTGAGCGCGCCTGGCGAACCAGCGCTGCCGCTGCAGCAGCTGCAGTCGGTGCTGTCGCCGGCGGGCAGCGCTGCCGACACCATCGCCAGCCTGAGCTGGGGGCTTTTTGCGCTGATGGCGCTGATTTTTATCGGCGTGATGGCGCTGCTGGCCTGGGCCGTGTCGCGCCGCGCCGGCGGCCAGCCGGTGCGGCCGCTGCGCTGGATCGTCGGCGGCGGGGTGGTGTTTCCGCTGGTGGTGCTGGCCGGCCTGTTCGGCGCCAGCCACTGGCGAACGCCCGGCTGGCTGGTGCCGCCGCCGCCCGGCGCGCTGATCGTCGGCATCACCGCCCACCTGTGGTGGTGGGAGGTGCGCTACCGCGACCCGGCCACCGGCCAGGACATCACGCTGGCCAATGAGCTGCGCCTGCCCGTCGGCCGGCCGGTCTGGCTGGGCCTGAGCAGCCCGGACGTGATCCACAGCTTCTGGGTGCCGGCGCTGGCCGGCAAGGTGGACATGGTGCCGGGCCGCGTCAACCACCTGCTGGTCCAGGCCCGTCAGCCAGGCGTGTACCGGGGGCAATGCGCCGAATACTGCGGCGACCAGCATGCCCGCATGGCGCTGCATGTGGTGGCCACGCCGCCGGCCGAATTCAACGCCTGGCTGGCGGCGCAGGCCCGGCCGGCGGCCAGTCCCGCGTCGCCGCTGCTCGAGCGCGGCCGGCAAGCCTTCATGGCGCAGCGCTGCAATGCCTGCCACACGGTGCGCGGCGTCGCCGGGGAAAGCCGGCTGGGCCCGGACCTCACCCATGTCGGCAGCCGCCTGTACCTGGGCGCGGGCACGCTGCGCAACCAGCCCGGCGCCATGGCGCACTGGGTGAGCGATGTGCAGGCGCTCAAGCCCGGCGCGCGCATGCCTTCGTCAAACGACATGGACGCCGGCACGCTGCAAGCGCTGGCCGCCTACCTGGAACACCTGCAATGACGCCAGCCCCCGACAAACAACTGCCTTCGAGCCTGCCGCGCCCGCCCGGCGAGCTGGAGGCGCTGGAGCGCGCATGGGCGCCGCCGACCGGCTGGCGCCTGTTTTCGGCAGTGAACAACAGCCAGGTGGGCCTTTTCTACATCGGCGTGTCGCTGCTGTTCCTGCTGCTGGCCGGCGTGCTGGGGCTGATGATGCGGGCGCAGCTGGCGCTGCCCGACAACGCGCTGATGAGCGCGCAGACCTACAACCAGGTCTTCACCATGCACGGCACGGTGATGATGTTCCTGTTCGCCGTGCCGGTGGTCGAGGCGATTGCCGTGTACTTGCTGCCCCCCATGCTGGGCGCGCGCGACCTGCCGTTTCCGCGCCTCTCGGCCTACGCGTTCTGGGCCTACGCGATCGGCGGGCTGGCGTTTTTCTGCACGCTCTTTTTCGGCGTGTCGCCCGACGGCGGCTGGTTCATGTACCCGCCGCTGACCGGCAAGGAGCATTCGCCGGGGCTGGGCGCCGACTTCTGGCTGCTGGGCATCGGCTTCATCGAAATCTCGGCGATTGCCGGGGCCATCGAGCTGATCATCGGCATCCTGATGACCCGCGCCCCCGGCATGACGCTGGGGCGCATGCCGGTGTTTGCCTGGGCCATGCTGGTGACGGCCTTGATGATCGTGTTTGCGTTTCCGGCCATCATCGCCGGCACGCTGCTGCTGGAGCTGGAGCGGGCCTTCGACTGGCCGTTTTTCATTCCGGCGCGGGGCGGCGACCCGCTGCTGTGGCAGCACCTGTTCTGGTTTTTCGGCCACCCGGAGGTGTACATCATCTTTTTGCCGGCCGCCGGCATGGTGTCGATGATGGTGCCTTCGATGGCCCGGACATCGCTGGTGGCGCAACGCGCCATCGTCATTGCGCTGGTGGCGGTGGGGGTCATCAGTTTTGCGCTCTGGGCGCACCACATGTTCACCGCCGGCCTGAGCCGCTACGCGCTGTATTTCGTGTCCGCCGCCAGCTTTGCCGTGGCGATTCCCAGCGCGGTGCAGGTGTTCGCCTGGATCGCCACCTTGCGCCGTGGGCGCGTGCGGCCGCTGCAGGCGCCGACGCTTTTTTTGCTCGGCTTTCATTTCATCTTCGTGCTCGGCGGCCTGACCGGCGTGATGGTGGCGGTGCTGCCGTTCAACTGGCAGGTGCACGACACCTATTTCATCGTCGCGCACCTGCATTACGTGCTGATCGGCGGCATGGTGTTCCCGGTGTTCGCAGGGCTGTACTACTGGGCGCCGGTGCTCAACGGCCACCGGCTGTCGGAGCGGCTGGCGCGCTGGGTGTTCGGGCTGATGTTCGGCGGCTTCAACCTGGCGTTTTTCCCGATGCACATCACCGGGCTGCTGGGCATGCCGCGCCGCGTCTACACCTATTCGGCCGACATGGGCTGGAACGGGCTGAACCTGCTGTCCAGCGTGGGCGCGTTCATCCTGGCGCTGGGCGTCGGGCTGTTCTTTGCCGATGCAGCGCGCTTCGTGTTCAAAAAGAAAAAGCAGCACGGCAACCCGTGGCGGGCGGCCACGCTGGAGTGGCTGCCGCAGGGCGACTACGGCGTTCGCAGCATTCCGCGGATCGCATCGAGTGAGCCGCTGTGGGACCAGCCCGCGCTGGGAGAGGAAGTGGCGGCCGGTCGCCATTTTTTGCCCGGCACCCATTCGGGCCAGCGCGAAACCCTGGTGACGAGCTGGCGCAAGGCCGTGCCGCAGCACCTGCTGGTGCTGCCCACCGACAGCTGGTGGCCTTTCATCGCAGCGGCGGGAACGGCGGGCTTTTTCCTGCTGCTGACGGTCGGGTGGGTGGTGACGGCCTTTGCCTGCGGCATCGCGGCGGTTGCCGCCATCGTCATCTGGCTGTGGCAGACGGACAACCCGCCGCACGCCGCCACGGCCGAGGTCGCAGACGGCGTGTTCCTGCCGGTGGGCGCGCGCGGCAGCGCCTCGCATTCCTGGTGGGCCATGGTGATTCTGCTGTGCGTCGATGCGTCGGTGTTCGCCTCGCTGGTGTTCGCGCATGTGCATGTGGCCATGGCCGCCGAGGTCTGCCCGCCGCCGGGCGCCAGCCTGCCGCAGTGGGGCTGGCCGGTGGCGTCCGCCGCGCTGCTGCTGGCGGGCTCGGCCGCCATGCGGGGCGCGCAGGCCATGCTGAGCCGGGGACGCAAGACCGGCGTCTGGGTGCTGGTGCTGCTGGCCGTGCTGTGCCTGCTGGCGGCGGCCGGCCTGGACGGCTGGGGCCACCGCCTGGCCGGGCTGCGGCCTGCCGCCAGCGCCTGGAGCGCCACCGTGGCCGCGCTGCTGGCCTGGCAGGGCTTTCATGTGCTGGTGCTGACGGTGATGGGCCTGTACGTCTGCGCCAGAAGCGCGGCCGGCAAGCTGCGGGCCGACGCCCGCGCCTCGCTCGACAACACCGTCGTGCTCTGGCATTACGTCACGCTGCAGGGGCTGGCCGGCATGGGCGTGATCTATCTGATGCCGCTTTTTTAAGCCCTCGCCAGCCCATGCGTCGGCACCCGGCTGCTGTATTTATAAGAAAAAGGCCTCCAGCGCAATCAGGGTATGTGCAAGCAGCTATTGAATTTATAGCATGCGGGACAGCCGGCAGTGCGCCTGCCCATCCGCTCAAGCGTCCGGCAATACCAGGTCGGCCGTGCCGGGGCACACGCGTCGCGCAAATTCCCGGGAGGCGTCCAGGCAGCCGCCCAGCGGGGAGGGAAGCTGCGGATCGCGCAGGCACAGCATCTGCTGCAGGATGCCGGCCGTCTGCGCCGGGTCGGCCTGCAGGGCCTGCAGGCGCGCGGTGACGCGGCTTTCGTCGATCCGCACGTCGCCCGCCGCGTCGGTATAGGCCGTGTGGCGCCACTGGAACATCTCCAGGCATTTGCTGTGCAGCGTGTAGGGTGGGTCGTCCGTCCAGAAATTGGTGAACAGGCCGCCGCCCAGGTACAGCACCCAGGAGCCTTCGTAGCCGGTGGCATTGCGCGAATGCGCGTCGGGGTTGCGAAACCAGACACGGTCGCCGGGCACGTAGTAGCGGGGCGGCAGCGGCATCGCCATGGCGCCGTGCTCGTGCAAAAAGACGCTCCGAAATTCCTCGGATGTCAGTGCCCGGCGCTCCCACTGGCGCTGCAGCGCGACCAGCAGCGGCGGGTTGCTGCGTTCCAGCTCCTGGGCGATTCCCAGCAGCATCACGTATTCGGTGGCGCGGTAGCAGGAAAAGGCGTAGCGCCTGCCGCTCGCCTCGGGCTGCGTGGCCTTGCGCAGGGCGGCGATCAGCGGCTCGCCGGGCCGCACGGTAAAGCCGCGCTCCGGGTCATAGGTCCAGCAGTCCTCGGGCCGGTCGGCCTCGGCGGTGTAGAACGCCAGCGCGGTTTTGCGGGCCGCCAGCACGATGTTGCGGCGGATGCGCACGCTGCTGGCCATCTCGGCATGGCTGGGAAACTCGAAGGCCAGCGGGCCCAGCAGCATGGTCAGCAGGATTTCCCGCTCCAGGTCGTCCGTGCTGCGCGCGGTGTCGAGCTGCAGCCGCGCCGCCAGGTCCAGCGTGTCGTGGCCAGGCGCCCAGCGTTCGGCCACTTCGGCCCGCAGGCAAAAGCGCGTGGCTCTGCCGCCGCTTTGCGGGGAAGCACCGGCAATCACCTCGACATGCTGGCGCAATTGGAGCTGCTCAAGCTGCGCCAGCAGGCGCCGGGTGTCGTCAGCCAGCGCGGGGGGCGCCGGGCCGAGCAACAGGATGCCGCCGGCGCGCGGACGGCTAGGGTGGGCTGCAATCATGTGCCGCAAAGTATCTTGGTTTGCCCTGCGTTGGGCAACCCCCGGACGGGTTGGCGTTGGTAAAAAGCGATGTTTGGCGGAATGCTCGATCTTTATGCGCCGTGCTCTGGCGCGGTGTCGATGGTTTGTATGGCGGGGGGCGGCCTTGGTGATGCAAGCATGGCCTGATGGGCAAATGTCTTTCGGCACCACCCGCACAGCCCGAAACAGGACAAAACCGGGACACGGCAGTGTGTAACTCTAGCGGCTGTGCGCCCGGCTGGCCAGGGTGGTGGAGCAGAGTGACCCGAGTTTCCCGAGATTGGCTGGGCAGCGGGCTTGTCGGAAGGCCCATTGCCTCTGCCGGGCTGGCTTGCGTCAGGCGAACAACAGCGATTCCGGCAAGGCAAAAGCCATGAAGCCGACCTCGACAGCTGCGTAACGGAGAGGCGCGCGGCATGTAGGACAAAATCCAAAATTGGCTGCGGAGTGCGGTTCCCGGTTTACGCCCGGAACCGGCGTACCTAGAATAATTCCATGCAGCAAACATGGTCGCAAGGTCCCTGGCAAGCCCGAAATCTGCGCGGTGAGCATGTTGGCACGTGGCTATTTTGGTTCTGTCGTACCGCCATGGCGGCACGTTGCCATCGCTTTTACGTGCCTACGAGCGCTTTTCGCGCACCTCCAGCGTCTTTCGCCTTTTCATTCATCGAGGGTAGGTTTGCCGCTTGGCGGAACTGACTTTCCAGCTGGCGCTGCAGCTCTTGGCCGGCGTGCGTGCATTGGAAGTCGCCGGCCAACGCATCATCCGTCCTGTCCCCCATTCATTGAAGCGGTGGCGAAAGCCCTGCCAGACAGCCATGACATTTTTAAATCTCTACCCCGCCTGCCCAATGGCGAATTTTTTGATTTTTGCCCTGGTATTGCGCACGGCTGCTGGTGCCGTCTGATGGGCTCGTGGCTGTTGGTGGTTTCAGGAAGCCGGCGCACTGCAAGCCTTCAAGGCGCATAAGTTGAATTGAATTGAGGAAAAAGCTGATGACTGACCAGTTGGTGCGGGAGCCCGCCGCAAACCTGGACGCTGCGGGGAGAAAGACATGAACAACTCCGACGGAGTGCCGGAACTCGCTTTCGGATTTCTATGGACCAAAGGGGCCGTGGGCCTTTTCTGGTTTGCCGAGCTGGCATTGACGGCTTTGTTCCTGGTGCTGGCTTTCAAGGCACCGCACCTGGGCAGCCGCTGGTTTGAACGGATGGAGGCCCGCTTTGCCGGACTGGCCGGCCATCCGGTGCGCCAGATCGTCGCGGTCGGCGTTTTTGCGGTGCTCGCGCGCGCCGCCGTCCTGCCCTGGCTGGGCGCCCCCGTCGCTTATATCTATGACGAGCAGAGCATGGTGCTGCAAGCCCAGACCTTCATGGCAGGGCGCCTGGCCAACCCGCCACATCCCTTCTGGGAGCATTTTGAAACCTTCTATGTCAATCAACTCCCGGCTTACGCTTCCATGTACTTTCCAGGGCGCGGCGCCCCGCTCTATGCCGGGCTGCTGATCGCCGGCAATGCCTGGGTCGGCGTGTGGCTCAGCGTCGTGCTCATGTGCATGGCGGCCACCTGGATGCTGCAAGGCTGGGTGTCGCTCCCGATGGCCTTTTTAGGGGGTGTGCTGGTCGCGGTTCGCCTGGGCATCTTCAGCTTCTGGACCAACTCCTACTATGGCGGGGCGTTTACCGCATTCGGCGCCATGCTGGTCTTCGGCGCCCTGGCGCGCGTGTTGAAGGAGCCGCGTTGGCGCGACGGCCTCGTCATGGGGCTGGGCGCTGCCATCCTGATGGTTTCGCGGCCCTACGAAGGCATGCTGCTGTGCCTTCCTGTCGCCATTGCCGTGCTGGTTCGCTGGCTCCGCCCCGGGTGGAAGGGCGGGCGGTGGGCCATTGCCAAACTTGCGCTTCCCGCCCTGCTGCTGCTGGGCGCCGGGGGCGGTCTGCTGCTGTCCTACAACAAGGCGGCCACCGGCGACTTCCTGAAGGACGCCTACCGCCTCAATCGGGAAACCTATGCCAGCGCACCGGCTTTTCTGGTGTCTCCGCCCGTTGTGTCGCAAAACCGGGGGCCCGCCCACATGCGCGCTTACTTTGAACGCGAGGCGCAGCCCTACCACTACCGTGAATCCGCAGCCAAGCTGGTGCGAAGCGTGGGGGCCAAGCTGCTGCATACCTGGAACTTTTACATCGGACCGACCTTTACCCTGGCCTTTGTCGCCGGGCTCTGGGTGGCCCGGCGTGACCGCCTCCTGGTCGGGACACTGGTGTTTTTCATGCTCGGCTACTTTCTTGAAACCTGGAACTTCCCGCAGTACACGGCGCCCCTGTACCCGGTGCTGCTGGTGTTGACCATGCGTGGCTTCGCCTGGCTGCGGACACGCTCCGCCAGAGGGCTTTTCCTCACCCGCGCCATGCCGGCGGCTGCCATTGCGCTGCTTGCGCTGCCTGTCTCCTTCCTTGTGCTGGGCTGGCCTCCCCTGGGCGATCCGTCGGCGCAGGCCGCGTGCTGCGTCGTTGACTATGACAAGTTACGCCCCGCGCTGGAGCGGCAACTGGCCGCAAGCCCAGGCCGGGATTTGGTGCTGGTCAAGGACGGGCCGCATTACCCGACGCACTATGAGCTGGTCTATAACGAGGCCGACATCGACAACGCGCAAGTCGTGTGGGCGCGCCGGCTCAGTGCCGAGAAAGACCAGCGGCTGGTAAGCCATTTTTCGGACCGCCTTGTCTGGGAGTTCGAATGGCTGCCCAAAACGCCGGGAGCCAAGCAGGCCTATCGGTTCACCCCCATCACCCCTGACGGCAAGCCGCAGGCGCTGCGGCAATGAAATTGCGGTAGGGCGGCGGTATAGCGGTATTTGGCTGCAAGGCCGATAAACCGCCCGCCATTGCCTGCAGTTCAGGCGTAAGTCACCCAGCTGGCATGTTCGGGCGCATCCAGGTGCGGCAGCGTGTTGTAGGTCAGCAGCTGGTGGCGCCTGGGGCTGAAGCTGAACTCGGTCACCGAGGTGTTGCGGATCCGCATGTTCAGCCCGATCGTGGTCTGCGCCGTGGTGCCCAGCACCTGGCCGACGGCCGTGGCGATCGGCCCGCCGCTGGACACCAGCAGCACGTTGCCGGTGTAGCGGGTGCGGATATGCTCCAGCGCGCTGGTGACGCCGGCGACGAAATCGTGGTAGCTCGGCATGCCCTGGGGGCTGGCCGCGCCGGCCATCCACTGCGCCAGCCCGTCCTTGAGCAGGCGAAAGTGATGGCGGTACAGCTCGGGCGTGTCTGGCCGCGCGAGGGGCTGCGGATAAATGGCTCCGATCACGGCGGCGCTGTCGTATTCATTCAGGCCGGGCCACAGGAGATGGGCCCCCACGCTTTTCACTTCGTGTAATGCGCTGCCCCCCGAGGGGGCTGGCCTTGCTTGGGGCGGCCCGGCGCTGCGGCCGTTGGTGTCCTTGGGCAGGGTGCCGGGGTTGTGGGGCGATTGTTGAACGGCCGGGTCCGAAAGGGTTGGGCTGGCTTGGGGCGGCCCGGCGCTGCGGCTGCTTTCAAGCGCGCTGTCCATGCCTTCGCAGATGGCTGCGAACGTCTGCAGCTGGCGGTTGAGCGTGCCGGTCAGGGCGGCCTCGAAACGCACGCCCCGGTATTGGAAATACGCGCCCAGACGCACACTCTGCTGCCGCCCCAGCGGGCTCAGGACGTCGTAGTCATCGGCGCCAAACGAAGCCTGGCCGTGGCGTACCAGATAAAGGGTTCCCATGACGCGAATTGTGGCAACAAGCACGCCGCTTTTCAGTCGCGCGGGAGACGGATCAGCTGCCCGCCAGAATGCGGCCCACGGTGGCGCTGTCCACATTGCCGCCGGTCATGCAGGTGCCCACCACCTGGCCCCGGAGCTGCGCCTGCTCTTGCAGGGCGGCGGCAAAGCCGGCCGCGCCGGCGCCTTCGGCCACATTGTGCGTGTCGGCATACAGCGCGCGCATGGCCTGCGCCACCTCGTCGTCGCTCACCCGCACGATGCGCTCCAGGTGCGGCAGCAGGAGAGCGAGCGCGTCCGCGTCGGCGATGCGGCAGGCCAGGCCGTCGGCCAGCTGTGTCGTGACCGGGGCGGCCACCACCCGGCCTGCGAGCAGGGAGTCGGCGTAGGTGGTGGCATGGGCGCTCACCACGCCGACGATGCGCAGCTGGCGCCCCAGCGCCAGCTTGGCCGCCACGGCCGCGCAGGCGCCCGAGCCCTGGCCGATCGGCACATACACCACGTCGAGCTGCGGCACCGCCCGCATGAATTCCCACCAGCCGGTGGCCACGCCGGTCACCAGGTCGGCATGAAAGCTCGGCACCATGTGGGCGCCGCGCCCAACGGCCAGCTGCATGGCGAATTCGCGGCTTTCCTGAAAATCTTCGCCGTGTTCGACCAGCGTGACGCCCAGGGCGCGCATGGCGGCGTTTTTTTCCAGCGAATTGCCTTGCGGCACCACGATGGTGCAGGGCACGCCGTGCGCCCGCGCCGCCCACCCGATGCTCTGGCCGTGGTTGCCGCGTGTGGCGCTGATGACGTGCTGCGGCAGCTCGCCGCGCTGTTCGAGCGCATCGAAGTAGGTCAGGCCGCCGCGCAGCTTGAAGGCGCCGACGGGCGTGTGGTTCTCATGCTTGATCCAGCAGTCGGTGCCCAGCCGCTGGCTGGACAGGCCCCAGCGGTACTGCGGCGTGGCCTGGAATTCCCGGTAAACGACGCGGGCGGCGTCCTCGATAGCCGGCAGGGTGGGCAAACTGGCATGCATTCAGAGTCCTTTTGATTCGAGCACGACGATGCCGTGCGGCGTTTGCAGCGTGGCGATCAGGTTGGGCGGACCGGGCGCCACGTCCACGCCCGCCAGCCCGATGGCTTCATAGGCGGCTCGAAGCGCCTCGGGACGCGGGTGGTGCGCCTGCAGTGACTGCAGGGTGACGCGCGAAGGCGCCATGGTGTCCGCCGGGTGCACCTTGCCCCACTCGATCAGCGTGGGCAGCAGGCCGAAATACAGCCGCTGGCCATCCTCGCGCACGGTGATTTTCCATTTCAGCAAGCCATGGTGCGTCATGCGCGACGCCTCGATGATGTCGCCCCGCTCCAGCCCCAGCCCGGCCAGGGCACGCACCCCGGCCGGCGCTTGTGCCGTGCGGGCGACAAAATGCGCCAGCTGCGGCCCGCTTTGCTCCAGGCGCAGCTGCATTTCTGGATTGTCCATGTCAAACCAGCGCTTTGCGCTTATGGGACGTGCGTTTCTAGCTCCTGGATGTATAGCAATTATTTCCAGGTAGGCACGTGCAAAGGCGGGCGAGGCCAGCGTGAGCAGGCGGTTGTGCGTGCCCATCAGCGCGTGCTCGCCGCCGGGGCCTGGCGTGATGCCCAGCACGGCTTCACACCACTGCACGCCTTCGTCGAGGCTGGCCGCCACCACAACCAGGTGGTCGATCTGCGATGCGAGGGGCAGGGCGCCGTCGGCGGCCGTGGTGCTGGTGGGGTGCATGGGCCGCCACCTAGAGCGTGACGTGGCCGTCGATGCAGGTCACCGAATCGCCGCCGACCCAGACCTGGCCTGCCGGGTCGCGTTCCAGGTAGACCTGGCCGGCACGGCCCAGGCAGATGCCCTGCGACGCCAGATAGCGCTCGGGCGCGTGGCCATCGGCCATAAGCCACTGCGCCAGGCTGGCGTTCAGGCTGCCGGTCACCGGGTCTTCGTTGATGCCGATCGATGGCGCGAAAGCGCGAACCTCCAGATCGGGCGCTGCGCCGCTAGGCCCTTTCACCGCCGGGCCAAAGGCGCGTGCTTCCCGGTTGGCGCGGGCAATCAGCGGCGGGGTTTCCTCGGGCGGGTAAAAAGCGGCGATGCCGACCTTGACATCGAGCTGCTCAAGCGCCAGGTGGTTGGGCACCAGCTGCAGCAGGGTGTCGGGGCTGTCCAGCAGCAGCCCCAGCCAGACCGGCCCGTTGTCCAGCAGCTGGGCGGCCAGAATCTGCGGCGCTGCCAGGCCCAGGGCCGCCGCCACCTTGGCCAGCAACACCGTGCCGGGCGCCGAGCGCCTGAGCGGCGGCGCCGCGAACGCCAGCCGCTGGCTGCCAGGCGTGCGGCGAATGCTGACCAGGCCGATCTGGCATTCCTGCATGACAACGTCTTTGCGCTGGGGCGTGCCGCCCGCCTGCAGCCAGGCGTGGCAGCTGCCCAGCGTCGGGTGGCCGGCGAAAGGCAGTTCGCCGCCGGGGGTGAAGATGCGGACCCGGTAGTCGGCCGACGGCGCGGTGGGCGGCAGCAGGAAGGTGGTTTCCGACAGGTGGGTCCATTGGGCAAAGCGCTGCAGCGCCGCGTCGTCGAGCCCGGTGCCGTCGAGCACCACGGCCAGCGGATTGCCGTAGTAGGGCTGTGCGGTGAATACATCCACCTGTTGGAACACGCGTTGCTTCATGGCTGAAAACTTTCGGTCAGAGGGTAGCGGTGGCCGCGGGCGCTTCGCTGCCCATGCCCGTGGCGGGCAAATCTGCCTGCATCTCGCGGATCGCGCCGGCCAGCGCGGCAATGCCGGTATTGATCTGCGCGGCGCTGCAGGTCACGAACGACAGGCGCAGCGTGCGGGCGTCGGGGTGGTCGGCATAAAACGCCCCGCCGGGCACGAACGCCACGTTGCGTTCGAGCGCCTTGGGCAGCAGCGCGATGGCATGGACGCCTTGGGGAAGGCGCAACCACAGAAACATGCCGCCGGCCGGACTGTTCCAGCTCACGCCTTCGGGCATGTCGCGCGTCAGCGCGGCCAGCATGGCATCGCGCTGCGATTTGTACAGGTCGCGTATGGTGGGCACATGGCGGTCCAGAAAGCCGTCCTTCATCACTTCGGCCACCAGGCGCTGGTTGAAGCCGGGCGTGTGCAGGTCGGCCGCCTGCTTGGCCTGCAGCAGCTTGGGGAAAATCGCGGCGGGCGCCACCATGAAGCCCAGCCGCAGGCCGGGCGCCAGCACCTTGGAGAACGACCCCAGGTAGACGCAGCCTTGGGGGTTGCGCGCGGTCAGCGGCAGCGGCGGCGGCGTGTCGAACCACAACTCGCCATAGGGGTTGTCCTCGACCAGCGGCAGGCCCAGGCGGGCGGCCTCCAGGCTCAGCGCGGCGCGCCTCGCCTCGGGCATGGTGCGGCCGGTCGGGTTCTGGAAATTGGGCTGCACATACAGAAAGCGCGCGTCCTTGGCCTTGTCGCGCAGGTCGGCAATGTCAATGCTTTCGCCGTCGCAGGCCACGCTGACGATCTCGGGCTCCAGCGGCGTGAAGGCCTGCAGCGCGCCCAGGTAGGTCGGCGTTTCGACCAGCACGCGGCTGCCCTCGTCGATGAGCACCTTGGCGATCAAATCCAGCCCCTGCTGCGAGCCGGTGGTGATCAAGACCAGCGCCGGGTCGACCGGCCAGGGCAGCATGTCGGCCACCAGGGCGCGCAGCGCGGCGAGGCCTTCGCTGGCCGCATATTGCAGCGCGGCATCGCCATCGTCGCGCAGCACTTTTTCGCAGGCGGCGCTGAAGGCACTGACAGGAAAAGTTCTGGGCGAGGGCAGGCCGCCGGCAAAACTGATGATGCCGGGCTTTTCAGTGACCTTCAGGATCTCGCGGATCACCGACGGGTTCATTTTTTCAGCGCGTCGCGCCTGGGTCCATTGCATAGGTTTTTCCTTTTGCTTTCTCTGTCTCTGTCTCTGTCTCTGTCTCTGTCTCGATCCACGGTCAACAGCCTGGCCCCTGGGGCAAGGTTGTCCCTCGTCATGCCGCCTTTTGTAGGGCCGCAGCATGAACCGGCATTTTCTTGCCGATGAAGACGGTGGCAATCACTGCCAATGCGAAGCCGACCGTCACCGCATCCAGGCGCTCGCCCAGCAGCGGCACGGCAATCAGCATCGATAAAAACGGCTGCACCAGCTGCACCTGGCTGACCCGCACCGTGCCGCCCAGCGCCAGGCCCCGGTACCAGGCAAAAAAGCCCAGCCACATCGAAAACACCGCGAGGTAGGCAAATGCGCCCCATGCCGAGGCCTGGATCGGCGCCGCAGGCCAGCTGGTCAAGGCCAGCGGCAGGGTCACCGGCAGCGCCAACACCAGCGCCCAGCAAATCACATGGTCGGCGTGCATGTGCCCCGCCAGACGCGCGCCGTAGGCATAGCCCACGGCGGCGCACAGCATGGCGGCCAGCAGCAGCAGGTCGGCCGGCTGGACCGCCAGGCCACTGCCGCCGCCACCGCGCAGCATGGCAAAGGCCACCACCAGCGCACTGCCCGCGGCGGCGCACAGCCAGAAGCCCGCGGAAGGCCGCTGGCGGTGCAGCAGGGCGCCCACGGCGGCGGTCGCCAGCGGCAGCACACCGACGATCACGCTGGCATGCATGGCCTGCACATGGCGCATGGCGATCGAGGTGAAAAGGGGAAAGCCCAGCACCACGCCGGCCGCGGTAATGGCCAGCGGCAGCACATCCTTTCGGCGCGGCCGCGGCGCGTGCGTGGCGAGCAGGAACAGCACCGACAGCGCGGCCGCCACCAGGGCGCGGCCCATGGCGATAAAGACGCCCGACATCTGCGGCGCATCGGATGTGCCCGCGGCCAGCCGGGTCATCGGCAGCGTCACCGCGAAAATCACAATGCCGAGCAGGCCGAGCCACAGGCCCCGCTTGGTGTCGCTGTTGTTGTGCGTCATAGGCGCAGCATCCAGAGGGCCGTCACCACCAGCACGGCGGCCATGGCGCGGTTGAACCACACCAGCCGGCGCCCGCTGCCCGCCGGGCCGCCCAGCCAGTCGCGCAGCAGCGAGCCGGCCAGCGCGTACGTCAGGTTGCTGAAAAAAGCATAGGCCAGCAGCACCGGCAGCAGCACCGCAAAGCGCAGGGCGGCGTCCTCGCGCCCGGCAATCCAGCCACTGACGATGGCCAGGGCCAGCATCCAGGCCTTGATGTTGACAAACTGCAGCGCGGTGCCTTGCCAGAACGTGACGTTCAGCCGGGCGGCATCGGCTTCGCCAAGCTGGCGCGAGCGCGCTATTTTGGAGGCCAGCCACAAGAGGTAGGCCACCCCGACGAGCTTGATGACCCAGCCGAGCAGCGGCACGGCCACGACCAATGCGCCCAGGCCCAGGCCGCAGATGGCCAGCACCGCGCTCCAGCCCACCGGCACCGACCAGACGAAAGGCATGGCGCGCCGCAAGCCGTGGTTGGCCGCCAGCGCGGTCGACAGGGTGGTGTTGGGGCCGGGCGTGAAGCTCATGGCCGTGGCCAGCATCAGGAAAGCGGTAAATTCTTGCCAGTTCATGGTGCTAACTCTATCGTTGAAAGCAGCACACTACCCATACAGTCAGGGATACAAGATGGCAAACTGTGCTGATCGTCCGGTCAGCACACGCCTGCCCTTTGTCCCGCAAGCAGCCAGGGCCTTCCCATGTTAATGAAAACCGCATCTCAATCCTTGACCGAACAGCTTTGCGCGCGGTTTGCCGAACGCATCCGCAACCGCCTGCTGGCGCCGGGCGCACGCCTGCCGTCGGTGCGGCAGTGCGCCGAGCAGCAGGGCGTGAGCGTGTCAACAGTGGTGGCTGCGTATGACCGGCTGCAGGCCCAGGGCCTGGTGCTGGCCAGCAGGAATCGCGGATTCTTTGTTCGAGATTCAGCACAAAATAGTGCTCTGGCGCAGACGGGTAAAGCGCTGGCAGCTCCTAAAAGCATAGTAAATGCGCCGGTCGATGCCGCTGCCCTGATTCGCGGCATGTTCCATCAGCCGAGTACCAAGCCACAGCCGGGCATGGGCGTGTTCCCCTCGGACTGGCTGGACGCCAGCTTCATGCCGGTGGCGATCCGCAAGGTCACCGGCGCCGGCGCGCTCAGGGAATTTTCGCTGCAGTATGGCGAGCCCATGGGCGATGCCGGCCTGCGCCGGGCGCTGTCGCAGCGGCTGGGCGCGCTCAACCTGCATGCCGTGCCCGAGCAGATCATCACGACGGTTGGGGCTACCCATGCGCTGGACATCATCAGCCGCACCTTGCTGCGCGCTGGCGACTGCGTGATGGTCGAGGAGCCCGGCTGGGCGGTGGAGTTCGCCCGGCTCGCCGCGCTGGGCATGCGCATTCTTCCCGTGCCGCGCCGGGCGGACGGACCCGATCTGCAGGTGATGGCGCACTACTGCCAGCTGCACGCGCCCAAGCTGTTCGTCAGCGTCAGCGTGTTCCACAACCCGACCGGCTACTGCCTGGCGCCCGGCAGCGCCCACCGCGTGCTGCAACTGGCCAGCCAGTACAACTTTCACATTGCCGAGGACGACACCTACAGCCACCTCGCGCCCGACCATGCCACCCGCCTGTGCGCGCTCGACGGTTTGCAGCGCACCATTTACGTCAGCGGCTTTGCCAAGATCCTGGCGCCGGGCTGGCGGGTCGGGTTCATGGCCGCGCCGCCCGATCTGGTCGAGCGGCTGCTCACCACCAAGCTGCTCACCACCTTGACCACGCCCGCGCTGCTTGAAAAGGCGGTGGCCTGGTGCATCGAGCAGGGCCAGCTGCGCCGCCATGCCGAGCGCATCCGCGCCCGGCTCGACCAGGCGCGGGCGCGCAGCATCAAGCTCGCATTGGCGCACGGCTGCAGCTTTGCGGCCGACCCCGCAGGGCTGTTCGGCTGGGTCGAAACCGGCGTGGACACCGACGCCCTGGCCCAGCGCATGCCGGATGAGGACTACCTGATCGCGCCCGGTGCGCTCTTTCATGCGGCGCACAAGCCCAGCACCCTGATGCGCATCAACTTTGCGACGACGCAGGATGCGGCCTTCTGGACGGTGTTTGCGCGATTGCGGGACGCAATGTCCCCAAGGTAGGCCGCAAACCCACTGCGTTACCAGGGGAATTGCCTGGCGCCACACCGCAGGCGTATTAAAAATGCACACATTTTCACGAAATTGGCTTTTTCTTATGTAAGAAATCGCCGCGAAATGCTGCTCAAGTTACATTACTTACCAAATTACTGAGTTTTTAGGTTACTTTTTGTAATCTTCGTATTTGCAAATTTGGCTTTGTACTGAACTGAAAGCATTTTTATGACTGACTGCCATGAATCTTCCCGCTCGGGTCCTTCATTAGCCCGCACTGGCTTGTTAAGAGCCGCTGCTTTGGTGGCGGCGGGGTTTCTCGCTATGGGCGGGGCAGGCGCGCAGCCCACGGTGGCCGCCAGCCAGGCCATTTCGGCCGCCACGCCGGCCGTGGTCAAAGCGGTTTCGGTCGAGTTGACGCAGTCCAAGGTGGTCAAGGACGCCAAGGGCGTGGAGCAATTGATGAACGCGCCCACCGTCATGCCGGGCGACGTCATTGAATACAAGGTGACCTACAAGAACAACAGCACCAAGGCTGTGGATGGCCTGGTGGCCGACCTGCCGATTCCCGAAGGTCTGGAATATCTGCCCAAAAGCGCCAAACCAGGGGCGGCGCTGGTCAAGGTCGCGGCCAAGGACGGTGTCTACGCTGCCGAGCCGCTGATGCGCAAGCTGCCTGACAACAAGAGCGAGCCGGTTCCCTACAACGAATACCGTGCCTTGCGCTGGAGTCTCGGCCAGTTGCCCGCAGGCGGTATTGCCGCTGTGACGGCACGCGCCAAGGTTGAAGTTGCAGCGCCATCTTCCCCTGCAACTGCACCCAAGACGGCAGCCGCTGCAGCCCCGTCTTCCGCCGTCACCGTGAAGCCTGCCAGCGCAGCCCGCTGAACCTCAGGCTTCTCATCAGTGAGTACGCCTTGTCATGACGGAGTACCGCATCCCACAGCCGATTGTTGATATGACGAAAGCGCGGCTGACGGGGGACTTCAAATTCCCCCGTTTTTGATCCTTTAGTAACCATCCTTGACCTTAGCCGGAGAGAGAAAAAAAATGATAATTTACAAACCAACCCACCGCACTGGCGCCAAGCCGGTAGCGGCATGGGTGGGGACTGCAGCGCTGACGTTGGGGTTCCTTTTTGGAAGCCCGGCTGCTTTCGCTGTGGCGCCACTCGCCAACACCGTCATCGGCAACCAGGCGTCCGCCTCGTACACCGACCCCAACGGCATTACTCAGCTGGCCTCGTCGAACCTGGTGCAAACCACGGTCCAGCAGGTCGGCTCCTTCAATCTTGATGGGCAATCTGCCGTCACGACCACCGTTGTCAACACCAAGACCGGTGCTGCGGGCGCCACCGTCTATGCGCCTCACACATTGACCAACACGGGCAATGGCGCTGACAAATTCATCATCACCGTTGACTCCGCTGCCGCAGGCTTTTCTAGGGTTGAAGTGTTTGCCGACGCCAATGGCGACGGTCTGCCGGACAACACCACCGCGCTGTGTACCGCTACGCCGGCCGCCACCTGCTCGGTGCCTGCCCAGACGGTCGCTGGCAACAATGGCGTGTTCCAGTTCGTGGTGGCTTACTCCATCCCCAACGCCGCCACCACGCCGACCACTCCGTTTGCTGTTGGCACGGTCAAAGCTGTCGTGGATCCAACATCGCCTGTGATCGCCACTTACGGCGCCAACACCCAGGCGGCTGACGTCGACAACGTCAACCTGACCATCGTGGCGGCATTCAATGCCACCAAGGCCATCGGCACCCCTGCCGTGGCATGGTCCTTGAACGGCGGTGTCTGGCCAGTGGCCACCACCACGGGTCCGCGCTCGGTCGCCAGCTGCGCCGCAACCACTGCAGGCGCCATCAGCCCAGCCGCAGGTTGCGTGTACACGACCTACACGCTTAACCTGAGCAATACGGGCGGCGCGGTCGGCAAGATTGCGATTTCCGATACGCTGCCTTCCGGTTTCACCTATGTGCCCGGTTCGGCTGTCTGGAGCAGCGCTCCAGGCGCTGTCCTGACCGATGCTGCATTGGGTGACCCTGCCGGTATCGACTTCCGGGCCACGGGCAATACCGTGACGGCAGTCGTCGCCGCGCTGAACCCGAATGTGACGCAATCCGTCAGCTTCGTGGTGCTCGTCAATGACACGGCCTCCATCGGCACATCCAGCACCACCAACACGGCAACGTACAACCCAAGCGATGCACCGGCTGCGACCTCGGCCGCGCCAGGCACCCTGGGTTCAAGTACCAACCCGGCAAGCTACACGGTAACCGCCAGCTACAGCCTCGCGATGGGCTCTGTTGCCTCGACCGCAGTGACTGCCAAGGACACCGTGCCCGGCACGCCTAATGGCACCGCTGCCGACTTGACGGTCCGCCCCTCGGTTTCCCCAGGCGGCAGTGTCGTCTTCACGCAGACGGTTTACAACACCGGTAACGCCACCGACACGGTCAACGTCACGGCGCAAAACGTGACCTTCCCGACAGGCACCACGTTCCAGTTCTTCAATGCCGGCGGCGTGGTGGCACTGCTTGACACCACGGGCGACGGCGTTGTGGACACCGGCCCAATTGCGGTGAACAGCAGCGTGAGCATCATTGTTCGCGCCAATGTTCCGGCTGGCACAACTGCTGCGGGTCCCTATACCGTCAACGTGCGCGGCGTTTCTGCTGGCGACACCAGCAAGATCGATGCAACGCAAGATCAGGTTACCGCGCTGATTGCAAGCGCTGCGCTGATTGATCTGACCAACACCGCTGTCGGCACCGGCATTGGCAATGTCGGCTCTGGCGACCTGGGCGCAGGCCCAAGCCCGTCAGCAACGACAACCGTCAGCACGCCGGCAGGCTCATCGGCACTGTTCACGCTGTTCCTCAAGAACAACGATTCGATCATCAACAGCTACAACCTGTCTGCCAGCCAGACGGCTGCCTTCCCTGGCTCCCTGCCAGCGGGCTGGACCGTGAAGTATGTGGCCGGTGGCGCGACCTGCTCTGCCGCCGCGATCAGTCAGCCGGTGGCGGTTGCCGTGGCTGCGCAAGTGCAGGTTGACGCCTGCGTGACGCCGCCCGTGTCGCAAACGCCAGTGGTCGCCCAGCCGATGTACTTCCGTGTGACCTCGACAGCGGTTGCCAGCACCGGCGCCATCGTGTCCGACACAAAGCTCGATGCCGTGACCGTGACGATTGCCAATACCTTTGGCGCCACCCTGACGCCTGACAACAACGGTCAGGTCGCCGCAGGCGGCTCCGTGGTCTATGCCCACACGCTGACCAGCACCGGCGCGCAGTCTTGCGGTAGCTACACCCTGGCTGCTTCGCCAACCGCGACCGCCCTGGGTTGGACGACCGTTATCTACGTGGACGTCAATGGCGACGGCCAGCTGGATGCAGGTGACACGCTGTACACCACTGGTTCGTTAAGCCTTGGCGCATACCCGGCCACGCAAAAACTGCTCGTCAAGGTGTTCGCACCCGGCGGCGCAGCGGCAGGCGCGGCTGATGTGGCGACCGTGACGGCAACGTTCGCGGCCAATTGCGGCGCGCCTTCGGCAACCGACACCAGCACCGTCATCACCGGCCAGATCCGTCTGGTGAAGACGCAAGGCTTGAATGCTGCCTGCAACACCACCGTGCCGGCCCTCAGCGCTGCGCCTATCGGGGCTGCCAAGCCTGGTGACTGCATCGTTTACCGCGTGGTGGCAACCAATGAAGGCGCTGCCCCGGTGAGCAACCTGGCCATCAACGATGCCATTCCGGCTTACACCAGCCTGAGCGCGACGCAGCCAGCTGTGCGGTGCGAGTCAACCGGTATCACCACCGCCTTCACCACGGCTGCCAACTATGCATCCACTGCAGTTGCCGTGAGCTGCGGCAGTGCCGCCAACTCGGTGATCCCTGGCGGCTCGGCGACGATGACCTTCTCCGTGAAGATCAATAACTGAGCACGGCTAGCTTGCTCCGGCGGCCTCTGGGCAGGCCGGGGCACTGATACGAAACACGCGCTCTTGGGCGTTTGTTTCGTACTTTTTTCTGTGCCGCCTGATGACATTGCCACTGCAGGCGGCACAGAAAAAAGTCAATATTTTTCAATTCAAACGCAAGGCTCGCGCAGCGAGGTGCGCGAAAAGTGAGCGATGTGCTGTTTCCTTCCTCTCTTCAACGCCTTATAGCTGCGCTGGTCATTGGCATGGCCCTGCTGCTGGCCCATGTGCCGGCACAGGCCGCTCCCGCACAGGCTGGCACGGTGATTCGCAATGTGGCATCCGCTACCTATGTGCCGGCTGGCTTCACACAGGTAGAAACCGCCGATTCCAACCATGTTCTGGTCACCGTGCAGGCGGTTGAAGCGCTGTCGCTGACGCAAGACCAGAACGTCGTGCGTCCCCCCGGTGCGCAGGTCACGCTCAATCACCTGCTGACCAACACCGGCAATGTCCCGTCTGGCTACACGATAGGGTTTGTCAACACTGGCGCGGGCTGCCCGACCCCGGTGCTGAGCCTTGGCGCGCTGCGCGTGCTGCGCGATCTCAACAACAACGGCGTGGCGGATGCGGGCGACTCGGTCGTGGCGCTGGGCGCCAGTGGCGCCATCACGCTGCTGCCTGGGGAAACCGCCGAGCTGCTGGTGCAGGGAACCCTGCCGGCTTCCTCTGCGGGCAGTGCCTGCGTCTTGCTGAGCGCCACCACCACCACGACCGCTGCCGCCCATGCCGTCAACCGTGACACCCTCACCATCAGCAATGCAGCCGTTTTGTCGCTGACCAAGAGCGCCAACTACCCCGGCGTGCTGGTGCCCGGCGCCACCCGCATCGACTTCACCGTGACCGGCACCAACATTGGCGCGCAGGACGCGCAGCCTGCCAGCACGGCGGCTCCTGCGAACACGGCTATTTTTGTCAATGGCGCGCCTTTCAGCCTGGTGCTGGTGTGCGACATGATTCCTGGCGGCACGCAATACATACCCGGCACATTGCAAACCACGGCTGCCGGCGCCATGCGCCTGTTCCGCCTGCCAGGCGATGCGGCCTTCAGCTACCGTACCGCGGACGATGCGGCCGCGGTGGAAGTGGCCATCGGCATTCCAGCCGGCGTGGTGCGCAACGGCACCGTGGCCCTGCAGTTCGCGGTGCGTGCCAATGCCGACCTGAGCGGCGACATCCGCAACATTGCACAAAGCTACTACCACGACGGCGACCAGCCTGTCGTGTCGCCTTCCAATGCGGTCATCATTGCGGCCAGCCAGGGCCGCATGGGTGTGGCCAAGGCGGCTTCGCTGGCCTTGCTGAACCGTGCGCCCAACGGTGCGCTCGACGGCACCGCCACCGTGCGCTTCAGCATCCTGCTGCGAAATTATGGAAGCGTTGCGCTCCATGCCGTGCAGGCGCCTGACCTGCTGGAAGGCGCTGGCGCCACGCAGTTTGGCAGTTACACCCCCAATGCCGTGCCTGCCGCCAACCAATACACCATCCTTCCTGGCTCGCTGGCGCTGACCCATTCCAACAGAGGCGCGGCAGGCACCATCGCCGCCATCAATCCCGCATTCAACGGAACCGCCACCGCACAGAATTTGCTCGCTGCCGGTGCGCTGTTGCCGGTAGGCGCCGACATCACCGTGCAGTTCGAAGCGCGCATCAACTTCACCGGGCGCACGGGCACGCTGTACAACAGCGTGCGCGGCCAGGCTTCGGTCCATCCAAGTGGCGCGCCCGATATTTTTGATGATTCATCAAACGGCATCAACCCGGATGTGAACGGCAATGGCAACCCCAATGACGACAGCGTGCCCACGCCAGTCAACACCTTGTTGCCGGCCTTGTCCGTTGTCAAGACGGTTTCCTTGCCACGCCGCGTCAGCCTGGGGGTGTATGAGCTTGACTACACTTTCAAAGTCGCCAACACAGGCCAGGCCGCCGCCGCCAATGTGCGGGTGATCGACAACCTGAACTGCACCTTTGAGATGGACAAGGCGGACGGCGCCATCGCCTCCTGGGAGCTCGTCACCCGGCCTACCGTCAAGAACGGCCACCTGGCCACTTCCGCCGGTTTCACAGGCCGAGCCAGCTGCAACCGCAGTCAGCTCAACAGCACCGATCCTTATGTGCTGCCCCCGGAGGTGGTGCTGTCCATGGTGGACGGCAGCCGTTCCCTGGCGCCTGGGCAAACCGAAGAAATCACCTTTGCCGTGCGGGTGAAGGAAAAGCCGGCCTTTATCGGCTCACGCGTCACGTTGGTCAACAAAGCCTGGGCCGCCGCTTTTGATCAAAATACCGTCAATATCACGCCCTCCATGCTGGTCGCGGCGGAATCGAGCTCGGTGCGCTACCTGCTGATCGACCCACAGGGCACGGTTTACAACGCCATTACCCGGCAGCCCGTGGCCGGCGCAAGGGTCACTTACAGTCGCCAGTCGTGCACTGGCGGCGCTGGCGGGCCTGTTGTCCCGGCGGAACTTCACGGCAGCGACTCGGGCGTCTACACCTTCAATGCCGACGGCACGGTTTCCATGACCACTGGCGCGGACGGCGCCTGGCAGTTTTTTCTGCAGTCGCCGCCTGTCACCAGCCTATGCACCTATGGCATACAGGTAACGCCGCCGGCGGGCAGCGGTTATGTGGCCTCCAAACTGATTCCTGCCGCCGCAGGCAGCTTTGACAGCTGCGGCGCCGTCGTTCCCAATGTGGCGCCGCCACAAAGCGGAGAACCCACGACGCATTACTTTGCCCTGCGCTCAGGCGTGAAACCCGACAACGCCATCTGCGAAAGCCTTAACAACCATATTCCACTGGATCCAGGCAACCTGCTGGGGCTGGTGCTGCGCAAAGATGGCAGCAAAAAAACGGCAGAGTTCGGCGACTTTATCGACTATGCCCTGACGCTCACCAACAAGACGGGTTTTCCCGTCATGGGCGTCACTTTCAACGATTCACTGCCAGCCGGATTCGCTTACGTCCCCAACAGTGCCCGCCTCAATGAAGTGGCCACCGCCAACCCGGCCGGTGGCGCGGGCCCCTCGCTGGTATTTGGCTTTCCTTCCCTGACCCTTGGCGTGGACAAGTCGGCCACGGTGCGCTACCGCCTGCGTATTGGCGTGGGCGCGCCTACAGCGGGCGATGCGGTCAATCGCGCACGCGTCAGTTCGGGGCCCATGCAATCCAACCAGGCCTCGTGGCGCGTGCGCGTCACCGGGGGTGTTTTTTCTGACGAAGCCTTTGCCTTTGGCACGGTTCACATGGAATGCCGCCGCGACGGCAAAGACGCCGATGGCGTGAAAAACGGAGCAGATGAGGTCGGCATTCCCGGCGTGCGCCTTTATATGGAGGATGGCACCAGCGTTGTCACCGACATTGAGGGCAAGTGGAGCCTCTACGGCCTCAAGCCCATCACGCATGCTCTGCGCGTCGATGAAACCACGCTGCCGCCAGGCGCCCGCCTGGATGTGCTGGACAATCGCAACGCCCGGAACCCGGCCAGCCGTTTTGTCGATCTGAAAAAAGGCGAGTTTCACAAAGCCAATTTCATCGTCGGCAACTGCGATTCGCCTGCTGTGGTGCAGGACATAGCCGCCCGCCGCAAGGCCTGGGTGGACCGGCCCGACGCAGATGGCGAGGCGGTGCGCGCGCGCCTTGACCCCGAAGGCAAAGCCCTTAACCTGGGCGATACCCGGGCCTTGCCTTCCACTGGTCAGTCCAGCCTTACAGGCGCTGCCGGCATCGCGGTGCCCACAAGCCAGGCATTGATCCAGTTGCCCACTGGTACCGCCAACACCAATACGTTCGTCGGCGGCGTCGCCAGTGCTGGCGCCCTGAACGGCACCTTGGGCCAGGCGCAGCAAGCCGGCAATTTCGCGCCCATCATTCCCGTGACGGGCACTGGCGAAGTCAACAGCCGTAGCGCCCGCCTGCCGCCTGCCGCCCAGGCTTTGCTGCAACAGGCCGTGCCCAGCAGCATCGAGCTTGAAAAAGTCATCATCGACCTGGACAACAGCGCCGGCTTTATCGGACTTAGAGACCAGGACAGGGTTGCCGGCCAGACCGTCAACGTGCGTGTCAAGGGCATTGCCGGCACTCAGCTTCGCCTTCATCTCAACGGCCAGCCCATCGACGAGCGGCGGGTCGGCAAAAAAGCCGTGCTGCCTTCCGCCAAGCTGGGCGCCTGGGAATACATTGGCGTCCAACTCAAGCCAGGCACCAACGCCCTGCGCCTGGATGTGGTCGATGACTACGGCGTGACCCGCGACAGCCGGCAGATCACCCTGGTCGCGCCCGACAAGCTCAGCCTTATTCAGGTCGATGTTCCCGCCACCGCCCAGGCCGACTTGCGCACGCCGGTGCTTGTCAAGGTCAGGCTAACCGATGCCAGCGGCGTGCCTGTGACTGGCCGCACGCAGCTCACCCTGGAGACTGATCGTGGCCGCTGGCTGGACGAAGACCTGAACCCTGGCGAGCCGGGCACGCAGGTTTTTCTTGAGGGTGGCGCTGCGGAGTACCGCTTGTTGCCGCCCGGCGAGCCCGGCGACATGCGCGTGCGTGTGTCCGCAGGCGCATTCCTCAAGGAAGTTCGCGTGGCGCTGCTGCCTGACCTGCGGCCCATGATCGGCGTCGGCATCGTTGAAGGCACGCTTGATTTCACCAAGCGCAGTGCCCTTGCCTTGGGCCAGATGCCTGCTGGCGCTGCTTTTGAAACCGAGCTTTCCGGCTTTGCCGGAAGCGACACCGCCGGTTCCCGCAGTGCTGCGCGCAGCGCTTTTTTCTTCAAGGGCGCGGTCAGGGGCGAGTACCTGCTGACCGCCGCGTATGACTCCGACAAGACCACCAAGGACCGGCTGTTTCGTGACATCCGCCCTGACGAGTTCTATCCTGTCTATGGCGACTCTTCCGTGCGCGGCTTTGATGCGCAAAGCACGCAAAAGCTCTATGTGCGGATTGATAAAAACCGCTCCTACCTTTTATATGGCGACTTCACCACGGCCAGCACCTCTGAAGTGCGTCAGCTGAGCCAGTCCAGCCGCACCTTGACCGGCCTCAAGCATGTATATGAAACCGACACGGTGCGCGCCACCAGCTATGCCTCTCGCACGGCGCAAACCCAGCGTATCGAAGAGTTCCCCGCGCTGGGCATATCGGGCCCCTACTTCCTGAATCCCGGCAATGGCGACCTGCTGGCCAACAGCGAAAAAATTGAAATCCTGGTGCGCGACCGCAACCAGCCCAACATCGTCTTGCAGACCACGTCGGTGGCGCGCTTTACCGACTACACCATCGAGCCGCTGACCAGCCGCTTGCTGTTCACGCGTCCTATTGCCTCGGTCGATACCAATCTCAATCCGCAGTCCATCCGGGTCACTTACGAAGTTGACAGCGGCGGGCCGAAGTTCACCGTCGCCGGCACCGATGTCCAGGTCAAGCTGGGGGAAAAGCTGCAGGTCGGCGTGGTCGCCAGTACCGATGAAAATCCTGAAAACAAACGCAAGCTGGGCGCCCTGACCGCCATCGCCCGCATTGGCGAGTCCACCACGATTGCCGCCGAACTGGTGCGCACCGAAACAGACCTGCAAGGCGCGGGCAGCGCCAGCCGAATCGAGCTGCGCCATCAGGATGAAAAACTGGGTGCCGTGGCGCAGATCGCCAAAACCAGCGCCAGCTTTGACAACCCCGGCTCAGCTTTCAGCGCCGGCCGCACCGAGGCCGTGGCGCGTGCGGACTACAAGCTGAACGACACCACCCAGCTGCGCGGCGAAGCCCTCTACAGCAAGGACGCCCTCGCCAGCGGCGACCGCAGGGGCATGGCCGTGGGGGTGCAAAAGAAACTCGGCGACACCCTGATGGGCGAGGTCGGCGTGCGCCACGGGGAAAACTCCAGCCCCACCGCCTCGATGTTCGACTACAACCAAGTGTCCACCAACAGCAACGCGCTGGGTTCCGGCGCGTCAGGCAATTCGATCACCAGTCTTGGCGCTTCCGCCGCTGCGGCCCGCACCAGCGACCAGGACATCACCACCGTTCGCGGTCGCCTGACCAGCGTGGTCCCCAATCTGCCCCGGGCACAGGTGTTTGTGGAAGCCGAGCAGGACATCAAGCACAGCGACCGGCATGTGCTGGCCGCCGGCGGCAACTACGCCATCACCGATAAAACGCGTGCCTACGGACGCTACGAATTCATCTCCAGCCTGGACGGCCCTTATGGCCTCAACAGTTCGTCCAGCCGCAACGTCGGCATTCTGGGCGTCGAGAGCAACTACATGGAAGGCGGCCGCGTTTACAACGAATACCGCCTGGCCGACTCGCTTGATGGCCGCACCGGTCAAGCGGCCATGGGCGTGCGCAACACCTTCAAGGTGAATGAGCAGTGGCGCCTGACGGCCGGCATCGAGCGCACCAAGTCCATCGGCAGCAGCACCTCCGGCATCGTCGGGCAGGGCAACTCGACCGCTGTTGCCACCGGCGCCGAATACCTGAGCGAACGTGTCAAGGCCAGCGGCATTCTTGAAGCCCGCCAGGGCGATGACAGCAACAGCTACCTTTCCAGCCTCGGGGTGGGTTACAAGATCGACACCGACTGGTCCTTGCTGGCGCGCAGCATCATCAGCGACAGCAAAGGGAAGGGCGCCAGCGCCGGCAACGACCGCCTGCTGTCACGCCAGCAGATCGGCGTGGCCTACCGCCCGGTCCATCAGGATGAGTGGAATGCCCTGGCCCGGTACGAACACAAGACCGAGCGCGTCAACGGCACCGGCTCGGGGCTGGGCGCTGCCAGCGGTGGCGGCAGCGTTTTCGGCAGCAATGCCGGCCAGTCCGGCACTTACAGTGCCGACATCGTGTCGGCTCACTTCAATTACAACCCCCAACGCGGCAGTTACCTGATGGGCCGCTATGCCGGTAAGGTATCCAGCGCCGACGACGGCTTTTTGCGCAGCACCTACTGGGCACACCTGGTGCAGGGCCGCTACCTGCTCGATTTGTCCAGTGACTGGGACGCTGGCATTCAGGCGGGCCTGCTGTATGGCAAGGGAGGCGCGCTGCAAAAGACCGCCGGTGTCGAGCTGGGCTACCAGGTGGGCAAAGATTTGTGGGTGTCGGCCGGTTATAACTTCGTCGGCCTGAAAGACCGTGACCTCACAGCCGGCGAATACACCAGCGAGGGCGTTTATATCCGCCTGCGTTTCAAGTTCGATGAAAACAGTTTTTCCACCGCCTCGCCTGCTGTTGCCAAATGATGAGCGGAAAATGTTGGGCATTGCCGATACGGGAAACTAGGCAGCAAGTACCCGATACCGGCCTGTGCGAGTTGCATGCCGCAGTCGTTCCAATCCGCTAACGGCCTGGAACAAGGCCTCAAGTCAGCAACTACCTGGCCCAATTATTTTGCGCTTTCCGCCAGAACCTAGCCTAGCCATGAAATTCCTTGCCTTGCTTAGCCGCCTGTCGCGCCGTTTGGTGACGTTGGGCTTTTCCGCGCCGCCAGCTGATGCCGGCCTGGTTTCCTGTGTCCAACCCTTTGTCGAGCCATCTCTTGACATGGTGGGCAGAAAACAGGACGCAGTGAGCGGGCAAGGGCCGGTTCATTTGCGGCGCTGGGCAGGGATGCCACTTGTCCTGGCAATCTGGGTTGTGTTGTCTCCGGCGCAGGCGCAGGTTCAGCGCTCTATGCTCAATCCCTCGTTTGAATCGCCTGCGCTGACATCAGGCGCGGCGGGTTGCTATGGGTTTACCTCATCGGCTTCAGTACCGGGCTGGACCAGTACTGAACCGACCGGCGCCAACGGTGGCGATTGCACTGGGCAGGTTCCCGGTCCAAATGCTATTGAAATCTGGCGCAATAGCTTTCAAGGCGTGCCGGCATTTGCAGGAGCTCAGCACGTTGAGCTCAACGCGCACAGTGCGGCCCGCCTGTCCCAGTCGATTTGCATGCAAAACGGCGACACAGTGACCTGGGCCTATTCACATCGCGCACGCTCTGCCAATACCGAGAACGCTACTTTTTCAGTTGGAGGCGCCAGCAATGCGGTGCATATCGCACGCACCAGTACAACGGGTAGCGTTTCTACTTCCACCTGCGTCACCGGCAACCCGCTTATTGCTGGCGCCAGTTGTGCCGGAACTGCGTCCACGTCGAATTGGGGTCGCTATACAGGCACGTTCACCTGGCAAGGCAGCGGGGGTGACCAGAGCATAGGGTTCGAAGCAACCAATGGCGGATCTCTTGGGAATTTCCTGGACGATGTCAGCTTTACCCTCAAGCCGCTGCTTGAATTTCCCAGCGCCACGCTGACAAGCCTAGAGAGTGCAGGCACAGTCAATTTCCAGTTGCGTATCGCCGGTATTGTTCCCGCAGGCGGCATCGCGGTGCCTTTCACCATTACCGGCACCGCGACGGGCGGCGGCGTGGACTACACCCGCGCCAGCACCTTTACCGTACCGGCAGGCGATTACGACGTTGGCAGCCTAGTGAATGTACCGGTGACCCTGGTCAATGACGCTTTGCCCGAAGGGACCGAAACGGTGATCCTCACGATCACTCCCCCGGCCAGCGGTGACGCTTATCGCCTGGGCTCAACGGTCACCTGCGGCGGCACCGCCATTGGCAGCGCCACCTTGTCCATCACCGACGACGATGTGTCGGTGACGCTCAACAAAGCGCTGGTGCCCGTGTCCAACGGCGGGGTGTTCAATCTTTCCATCACAGGCGGCAGCCCCACGGGCGGGGTCAATCCGGCCAGCAACCAGGGCCATGGCGGCAGCACCGGCGCCGTCAAGGTCAACCCCTCGAGTGTCATCACCCTGACCGAAACCGCAGGCACCAGTACCTCGCTCTCCAACTACTCGACCGCATTCAGCTGTGTTGACGGCAGTGCCGCCAGTGTTGCCGTCACCGGCAGCGGCACCAGCCGCAGCATTACCACTCCCGCGCTGACAGCTTCAGCGGCAGCGCGAACCATCAGCTGCACCTACACCAACACTGCCGCGCTGGCAACCCTCACGCTGAGAAAAACGCTGGCCGGCGACCGCCTGGGGGTGAGCGACCAGTTCAGTGTGGCGATCCGCACCGGCGGCGTGTCGGGCACGGTGGTCAGCAGCGCCACGAACGCCACCACCACCGGCACCGCAGCGACCGTGACGGCGGGCACCGGCACCACTGGCAGCTACACCGCAGCGGTTGGAACCAGCTACACCCTCACCGAGGCGGCCGCAGCCGGTGCGAGCCTGGCCAATTACAGCGCAACGCTCAGTTGTGTGGATACTGCGGGCGTTCAGACAGGGCTGCCTTCCGGGGCGGCATTTAACCCGGCTGCGGGGCACGCCATCACGGCAGTGGCAGGCGCCGCGCTCAGCTGCACCATCACAAATACGCCGATATTGGTCCAGCCCGCAACACGGCCGGTGATCAGTTGCTCAAGCGACGGCAATATTTTCAACACCGCGTATAACGGCGGCAACCCTGCAGGGCTCGACAATGTCTGGGAGCGCGGCGCGACATTCGGCGCCGCGCAGCCATCAAACTGGACCTTAGCCACCGTCGCAACCACCAACCCTGGCTGGAGCGCATACAACGCTTTTCCTGCTTCACGCTTTGTTGCGCATCAGGCAAACACTGACCATACCCCGCTTGGAAGTGTTGACCTGTGGTATCGCTATGTCTTCACCATGGATCCAAGCGTGGTGTTGTCCAGCTTTCGTCTCGCAATGGATTTTTACGCGGACAACAGCGTCCAGGCCATCTATGTCAACGGCGCGCTGCAGACCGTGGCCGGCGTACCGGACAGCAATCCTTACAACGCGCTGCACTACAACACGGGCAATGCGCTTTCGGCCAACCTGACCAACAACTGGCAGGCCGGAACCAACACGATTCTGGTCAGGGTCAGCAGTGGTCCAAATGCCATTGGCTTCATGGCCAAAAACGCCATATCCGCAGTGTGCCAGAGCAATGTGAGCCTGCAAAAGGCGCTGGGCGGCCTGGGCCGGTTGGCTGCAACGGACCAGTTCACGGTTGACATCCGCACGGGCGGCGTTTCGGGCACGGTTGTCAATAGCACCACGAACTCGACGACGCTGGGAAGCGGTGCAACCGTTACCGCAGGCAGCGGTAATACGGGCGTCTATTCAAGCACCGCAGGCACGGCATACACCCTGAATGAAGCCATGGCAGCGGGAAGTGCGTCAGCATTGAGCCGGTACACCCGCACCCTGAGTTGCACCAACGTAGGGGGCACCACCAATGTCACCGGCTTCAGCAGCTTGCCTCTCACCTTCAGCCCGGCCAGCGGAGACAACGTGCTTTGCACGGTCACCAACACGCCAATGGGCGCTGCCGTCACGGGACGGGTCTTTCTGGACAACGGCGTGTCCAGCGGCATTGCCAATGACGGCCTGATCAATGGCGGCGAAGCGGGACTGGCCGGCGTCACCGTGCGCCTGACCAACTGCGCCGCCGTCGTTCACGCCAGCGGCACCACCGACGGCACGGGCGCCTACAACCTGGGCGTTCCCACCGGCATCGCCAGCGGCGCCCCGCTATGCGTGGAACAGACCAACCAGGGCGCGCGCATATCGACCGGTGCGTCGGCAAGCAGCACCGCATTGCCTTCCGGTACGCCCACGACGGTGGCATCCACCAGCTACACCTATACCCGCACCAGCACACCCGACCGCATTGCCTTCGCCTACAACGGAACAGGGCATGGCAACCTGAATCTTGGAGACGTGGACGCAAGCACCTTTGCCGCCAACGGGGCCAAATCGGGCCAGCCCGACACCACGGTAACTTATCCCCATATCTTTACCTCGGGCACCAGCGGTAGCGTGAGCTTCACCATTTCAGGCGTCACCTCGGCGCCCACGCTGCATGGCTGGAGTGAAAAGATTTTTGCCGACCCTGGGTGCACGGGCGCGCTTCAGGCTGGCGCGGCCCAGCTGTATCCCCCGGTTGCGGCCGCCATTCCCGTGGTGTTCAACCAGAAGGTGTGCGTGATCATGCAGGAGTTCATTCCCGGCACAGTTCAGTTGAACTACAGCAACGATGTCACGCTGCAGGCCAACTTCAGCCACGGCAATGCCAGCCCGGCGCTGCCGACCGCGAGCTACACGCTGCATGACATCACCACCGTGGGCACCAGCACGCTGGAGTTGAAAAAGGAAGTGCGCAACGTGACCCAGGGGGTGCTGATATTCGGCATCAACAACCAGGCCAAGTCGGGCGAGACGCTGGAATACCGCATCACTTACACCAACAATGCGGCAACGCCCATCACCAACCTGATGGTCAATGACACGACTCCGGTTTACACGACTTTCGTTGCGAGCAGTACCGGTACAACGCCGGCCACCTTAACGGCTTGCACCAAAAACACACCGCTCAACCCACTACCGCAACCCGCAGTCAGTTGTTCGGCGCTCCAGACGGCCGGTGGTACGGGGGGCATCAGCTGGAGGTTCGCAGGTTCACTTAGTCCCAGCGGGACCGGTGACGTGCTGTTTCAGGTGAAGGTGGATTGACAGGGCTTGGACAGGCTTTATGCCCGCCTCAAAAGCGGCATTTCATGAACCCGCTTTGATGGTGCCTACTGCATTGGAACGCGCTCACCCTGACTTGCGACAGCTGTGGCCTGAAAGTCAAAATGCTATTAAATAAATAGCTGATTACGCAGGTGGGGTATGCGCTGGAGCCTGTTTTTATGCCAAAATCAAGAGACGACTCCATGCCTTGATCACAACCTGCCGCCAATGGAAATAAACCGTCTCAAAGCATTTCCTCAGGCGCCAGGGGGCCGACCAGCTTCAACAGCAATATCAGTGGCACGCTTGCATCGGGCTCTGAGGTCGTATCCTTGAGATTGGATCCTTGAGGCGCGCGCCACAGCAGTTTTCCGTCGACCAGCTGCACACGGTAGGCGCCGGTTGCCAGTGCCGGCTCGATCATGCGGGTGGCCTCCTGCGCCAAGGCGCGGTTGCGGATAATGACTGCCACCTCGCTGTTTTGAAGTTGTGATCGCAGGTCCAGGTTCATGGAGCCGACCACCAGCAAGCGTCCGTCCATGATCACCACCTTGGCATGCAGGCTGGCGCGCGAACTGTTGGTGGATTTGCCTGTCGAGCCAGCAGCAGAACCGAAGCCCCTGACAGTACTTTGCTGTTCGGCGCGCATTTCGTAAAGTTCAATTCCCATTGCCAACAACGCTTCACGGTAGCGCGCATAGCCTACGTGCGCGGCCGGGGCATCGTTGGACGCCAGCGAATTGGTCATGACCCGCACACGCACACCGCGGCGCCGCATTTCGGAAAACTGGCCCATCATGCGTTCACCGGGAACAAAATAAGGCGAAACGATGAGCAGGTCTGTTTTCGCCTGAGCCATGAGCTGCAGCAGGCCATCAACTGCCGTTTCCTGAGCCTCTTCCACCGCATCAGCGTCGGCGGCAATTTTCGAAGGTTGATCCACCAGCAGTACAGACGGCGCCCAAGTCCAGGCCAACCGGCTTAAATCAGTCGTGTCAGGCAAGGACGGCCCATTTCCGCGCGTACCGTCTGGTGAACTTGCCACGGATTTTGTGTGCGTTTGGCTGGCCTCGCCTGCGCCCATTTGCATGGGGGCAGTCGTCTGCTCAAGGATGTTTGCACTGGTTCCGGCTGCTTTTGGCTTGAGCAGCTCGATTTCCTTGGCCGTCATCAGGGACTGCACAGGGTAGGCCAGTCGATTATTCCAGTACTGGTCAAAACTACGCGACAGGTCGCGGGCCATGCGGCCAGCGGCGAGCACGTCGATATCGACGAAGTTCGTCCCATCGCCCTGTCCGAAATAGGTTTCGCCCAAATTTCGACCGCCTGTGATGGCGATTGCGTTATCGGCGACAAAAATTTTATTGTGCATGCGCCGCTGCATGCGTTCCACATCCTTGAGGTTGCTCAAAATCCGCAGCACCATCGATCCACGCCCGCCGGGCAGGGGATTGAACAGACGCAATTCAATATTCTTTTCATAAGCCAGCTTCAACACCTGCGCGTTTTTGCCCGAGGTATTGAAGTCGTCGAGCAAAATCCGAATCCGCACCCCCCGCCCAGCCGCTTCACGCAGAGCATCAAACATACGCTCGGTAGTCTCATCGGAAAAAATCGCGTAGTACTGGATGTCCAGTGTTTTCTGCGCCAGCTTGATCAATGTCATGCGGCTGGTAAAGGCAAGCTCGGCATTGCCGATAAGTGCAAAGCCGGAGTCATTGCGGGTGCCCGCCTTGGCTGCCTGAGCCTGCACAAGCTGGCCAAGCCTGGTTTCCGAAGGATTTGCCAGGGCTGTGGAAACAGGGCGATCGACGTCGCTTGGCAAAGATGCGCAGCCAGCAAGCGAGGCGCTGACAAGCAACAGGCAAAGCCACTGCCGGCCACCGAGCCGCCAAAATGCGGATGAATTAAAAAGTGATCTGAAGAGCAGCGCGGCAGGGGTTTGCATGATGCTGGTCACTGTAGCGCACGCCCTTCGTTTTATCGTCGGTCAGCCGAGTGGTTCCAGCACTTCTTCATGTA
This sequence comes from Polaromonas sp., assembly GCA_028292745.1. Lineage (GTDB taxonomy): Bacteria > Pseudomonadota > Gammaproteobacteria > Burkholderiales > Burkholderiaceae_C > Polaromonas. Next base: position 42,525 of record JAQGLT010000082.1, read on the forward strand.
GGCGCCTGGCGTGACACTTTGCCAGTAGAGGTAAGTCATGATTGACAACGCCGTCGGCCGTAACTTCCGGCATGCGTGGCTCAGGAGCCCAGTGCTTCCCAGCGCTGCAGTGCTTGCGTCAGTTCTTCTTCGATTTTTGTATTGCGTGCCGTAAGTTCTGCTGCCCGCTTGGCATTGCTGGCATAGAGCGTGCCGTCATACAGTTCCTGCTCAATTGCTTTTTGCTGCGATTCGAGTTGCTGTATCACCGCTGGCAAAGCATCCAACTCACGCTGCTCCTTGTAGCTAAGCTTCTTTTTTGATAGCTGCTCACGCCCGTCCTTATTGGGCTGGGCACTGTTTTTACCTGCATTTTTAGGGGGAGGCGTAGACGCCGTGCTTTTTGCGCTGCTGGTAATTTGCGCCGCCCGTTTGGACTGGGTCAGCCAGTCTGTCACGCCACCTTCATATTCGCGCCAGAAGCCTGGGTTTTCCGGAGTGCCTTCATAAGCGATGGTGCTGGTGACCACGTTGTCGAGAAAACGACGATCGTGGCTGACCAGAAACACCGTGCCTTCATAGTTTTGCAATAGGTCTTCCAGTAGCTCCAGCGTATCGATATCGAGGTCGTTGGTCGGTTCATCAAGCACCAGTACGTTGGCGGGCCGCGCAAACAGGCGCGCCAGCAGCAAGCGGTTGCGTTCGCCACCCGACAGCGTCCGCACTGGCGAGTTGGCGCGCGAAGGGGAGAACAAAAAATCGGTCAGGTAGCTCTTGACATGCTTTTTCTGCCCATTGATTTCGACCCACTCGCTGCCTGGACTGATGAAGTCCTCCAATGTCGCGTCCAGGTCGAGCGAATCGCGCATTTGGTCAAAATAAGCCACCTGCAAATTGGCCCCCTGACGAATCTTGCCGGGCGGTATGGTGACGTCCGGCTGTAGTTCGCCCAGAATCAGCTTGAGCAGCGTGGTTTTACCTGCGCCATTGGGACCGAGCAGCCCGATCTTGTCGCCGCGCAGCAGCGTACCGCTGAATTTATTGACGATGATCTTCTCCAGGCCTGGGTGCCCAAAGCTTTTAGATACATCGGTGAGTTCGGCAACGATCTTGCCGCTTTTGTCGCCGCTCGAAACATCCAGGTTGACCCGGCCCACTGCATCACGCCTGGCCGCGCGGTTTTCCCGCAGAGCTTCCAGTCGGCCAATGCGGGCGGTACTGCGGGTGCGTCTTGCCTCCACGCCTTTGCGGATCCAAACCTCTTCCTGCGCCAGCAGCTTGTCAGCCTTTGCAAAAATAACAGCCTCTTGCGCCATCTGATCTTCCTTTTGGATCAGGTATTGGGCAAAGTTACCGGGATAACTGCGCAGCTTGCCGCGATCCAGTTCGACAATGACGGTGGCAACCTGATCCAGAAAGGCCCGATCGTGGGTGATTGTGATGATGCTGCCGTTGAAATTAATGAGTAATTCCTCCAGCCAGGCAATGGAGTCGAGGTCCAGGTGATTGGTCGGCTCGTCAAGCAGCAGCACATCGGGTTTGGCGACCAGCGCCTGGGCCAGTGCAACACGTTTCTTGGTGCCACCTGAAAGAGAGCCGACGATGGCGTCCTTGTCCAGGTGCAGGCGGTGCAGCGTTTCTTCTACGCGCTGCTCCCAGTTCCAGCCGTCCAGCGCTTCTATTTCAGATTGAAGCGCATCCAGGTCGGTATTTTCATCAGCGGCAAGATAAAGCTCAACGACATGCCGAGTCCTGGCCAAACCGGCACTTGCTGCTATGAAAACCGTAGCGTGCGGGTCTAGGCTAGGTTCTTGAGGAACATAGGCAATGCGTAGGTTCTGCTGTAACTGCAACGTTCCATCATCTGGTTTTTCAAGGCCCGCAAGGATTTTGAGCAATGAGGACTTGCCTGTACCGTTGCGGCCGATTAAACCGATGCGCTGGTTAGTTTCAAGGGAAAAATCTGCATGATCCAGCAGAGCGACATGCCCAAAAGCGAGTTGGGCGTCCAAAAGAGTGATAAGTGCCATATATACAGGGATTATCCGGGTACATGAGAGCACGTAATCTTTTTCGAGGATTTAGAAAACGTTACCAACCTTTATCTACGGAGGTAAAGCCCGAATATGCCTGGAACCTTGTCGATGGGATGCCGATGGGCCAGCAACTTGAAGGTTTCGCTGCGGCGAGGCGCCAGTGCAAATGCACGCCAGATGCGCGAGGTGGCACTCCTACGCATGCCCAACTTCCTGGCCAGAGGCATGCGCTAGCAGTTGGCGCTGCGTAGCGTGCGCTCCCCGCGTGTTGTGATGATCCTCCCCTCAGTCTGCTCGTCCTGAATACTGATATCCAGCGTGCTATGACAACCAAGTTGGTAGTGCCGGGCTCGGCGCAGGCCAGCACGATGCGCACAAAGCGCCAAACCTTGGGCATTCAACCGCCGGCATGTCCAGCTTTGCAAAATTGCCCGATCAGCAGAGGACAAGATGAGTCCATAGATTGGCCATGCTCGGCTCCCGCAGCAATAGAGCCAAAAAGTATGCATCTAATGCCTTAGATCAGACAAATCTTTAACGCACACCGCTAAATGTTGCGCTTTGTGGAAGTACGGCGGGTTTCCTGCGCTTGCAGGTTTCCCGCGAAAGAGACGAATGCGCGTACTCGACCAGATGGGTGTTTTCCTTCGCCAAGGAAATGCACAGGACTTAATGATGTAATTTCTGGCCTGAAGAATTTACCGGCAAGCGCTTAGCCCTTATTCGACCGGTATTGCAAGCATATTGGACTGCGATTGCTTTATTTAATCGCTGATCAATGATCACGGCAGTCTTGCTTTTTTCGTCACGATGCCGATTACTCGATCCAACCCACCATTGAAAGTGACTTGTGTTAGGGGGTCGATTATAGAAGCGCCTGCGCATAACTATGAGCTGCTATTCCGAACATGTGGCACCAGCAAAGCCATATAGTCAATGCTAGTTCCTATCGACGACTTCCTAATGCGGCGAAATTTTCAGAGTAGGTGACCAGTAAAGCTGTACTCGATGCCCGGAAGTGCGGTGCTTCCAGCAAGCTTGTCGATATGGATCAGCCTTCAGCTATTAATATGCCGATGGTTTGCACATCGAGGATTGCGTCAACCTAAGGCGTTGAAAGCTAAAAACCAAACGGTTGTATAAACCCGTTGCCATACATCAGATGAATGTGGCATTCACTTTTAGGGCGACAGCACTGCATTTATGCAGTGTCCGTACTTTGGTTTTTAATTAAAAATTCCTGCTTATCACGGCCCGCAGCCAATTGAGCACTTAGCCAGGCAGGAGATTTTCCGCGGCCCGTCCATGTTTTTCCACTGTCAGGATCCTGGAACTTGGGTGCGACAGCGTTGCGCTTGTCACCAGTTACCCGTTTGCTTGAGCCTTTTCCTGAAAAGCCCAGTTCCGAAGCGGTCAAATCATGGTTTTTAATTAATTCCCGTACCGATGCGATAGCTTGGGTGCGCTCACTCTTGCGTTCCGCATCCTGCTGCTTTCGCAATTCATTCAACTTGGATTCGTATTCGGCGATTTGCTGTTGCAGTTCATTTGTTTTGGTCATGAAAATAAATTCCTTCAAAAAATCAAATGATAATCGACTAATGGTTGTATGTGAATGACGGAATGAATAATATTCAAGGATTTATGGGCGTCAGATGATGTTCTTGGTTGCACAAGTTTTTAACATGAGAAGATCTGACATGGAAAATGTCATGCTTATTATGAAATTGATCAATTGGTGAAGGGTGTGATTGATCGGTTTTTCAGGGTTTGTATGAGGTTTGTCAAGTTTGTAATTCCAGGTAAATTTTATTGGATTTTTCTGATGACTAGCCGGCCAGGCCGGCATTTGTGACTTTTATCCTGTTTAAGGCGGCCTTGGTACCAGGCGTAATTCCTTGAGCCGCGCGGATATCAGCGTAAAACAACTGGGTAGCTGCTTGAAATGCTGCATTGAGATGACGAATACAATGACTGGTTAAGGAATCTAAATGTTGGAAAAAAATGGAAGAGATTAACGCCCCCATCAACAGCAGGGAGAGTGAAGCCGGCTTACTGGATGTCTTAGTCACACTGGCTGAAAATGTTAAGTTACTCATTATTGGTCCCTTGCTTATCGGGTTGTGCGCGCTGGGCATTGGTTTTATGCTTCCTGAAACCTACCAGAGCGTGGCTGTAGTGCAGGCTGAGCAACCCACGGCCAGTCTAATGACCACTGCAGTGGTTTTGGATCCGGTGATTGCGTCGCTGGGTCTGGCAAAGGACCGCGCCGTTGAGGAGGCACGCGCAAAGTTGCGCCAGCAAATCAAGACGACTGTTGGGCGAACCGATAAGCTTCTCACATTGAATGTTTCTGCACCGAGCGCACAAGACTCTCAAATCATTGCCGCTGCGATACTCCGGCAAACTTTCAAGGAAAGTCGCCCCAAGGGTACTGTGCGGTCTCGGCTTGAAACACAGCTTGCCGAAGCAAGACTACGCTTTAGTAATGCGCAAGATGCTGGCGCAGGGTTGCTCAAACGACTGGAATCTCCTAGTTCCGGAGTTAGCGGTGGATCCGAACTGGCGCGAGGGTATGCGGAATTGTTGAGCGCGACGGGAACAGCCCAAAATCAGATCAGCACGCTGGAAGCACAACTGGAAGGCCTTAGCGAGGCACAACTCGTTCAGCCCCCCACCCTGCCTCAAAAACCGACGCACCCCAAGAAAGCGCTGATTGCTATTGGCGCTGCGTTGGCCACAGGATTAGCCTTGTTGCTATTTGTTTTGGTACGGCAAGCATTACGCAAAACGGCCTTAAACGAAGCCACCACTTCAAAAATAAAACGCATCCGCAGATCACTGGGTTTGAAGTAAACCATTCATGGCCGTTCGTGCTTAGGCGGCAAATAGTGCGCAGGCAGTGTTAATAACCTAATATTCGAGCGCACTGCCGCCCCAATTGAGCAAATAGCTATGACCATTCTCATCACCGGCGGAGCCGGCTTCATCGGTGGCAATTTCGTGCTCGACTGGCTGGCACAGTCGAGCGAAGCCGTCATCAACCTGGACAAGCTGACCTACGCGGGCAATCTGGAAACGCTCGCTTCGCTGCAGGGCGATGCGCGGCATGTCTTCGTGCGGGGCGACATCGGCGACACTGCGCTGGTCGCCAGTTTGCTGGCAAAGTACCGGCCACGCGCGGTGCTGAACTTTGCCGCCGAGAGCCACGTGGACCGCTCGATCCACAGCCCCGAGGACTTCATCCAGACCAATATCGTCGGCACCTTTCGCCTGCTGGAAAGCGTGCGCGCCTATTGGGGTAGTTTGCCCGAAGCAGACCAGGCGGCTTTTCGCTTCCTGCACGTGTCCACTGACGAGGTCTACGGCTCGCTGGCGGCGGGCGAAGCCGCTTTTACCGAAACCCACCGCTATGAGCCCAACAGCCCGTACTCGGCCAGCAAGGCCGCCAGCGACCACCTGGTGCGCGCCTACCATCACACCTACGGCCTGCCGGTGCTCACCACCAACTGCTCCAACAACTACGGCCCCCACCATTTCCCCGAAAAGCTCATTCCGCTGATGATCGTCAACGCCCTGGCCGGCAAGCCGCTGCCAGTCTACGGCGACGGCATGCAGGTACGCGACTGGCTGTACGTCAAGGACCACTGCAGCGCCATTCGCCGTGTGTTGGATGCCGGCGCATTGGGCGAGGTGTACAACGTGGGCGGCTGGAACGAAAAGCCCAACATCGAGATTGTCCGCACGGTGTGCGCCCTGCTCGACGAGCTGCGGCCCAAGCAGGGCGGCGCCAGCTACAGCGCCCAGATCAGCTATGTCAAGGACCGGCCCGGCCACGACCGGCGCTACGCCATCGATGCGGGCAAGATCGAGCGCGAGCTGGGCTGGCGCCCGGCCGAGACGTTTGACACCGGAATTCGCAAGACCGTGCAGTGGTACCTGGCCCACCCCGAGTGGGTGGCCCATGTGCAAAGCGGCGCCTACCGCGACTGGGTGAAAACGCAGTACGCGGCAACGGCCCCGGCATGAAAATCCTGCTGCTCGGCAAGAACGGCCAGCTCGGCTGGGAACTCCAGCGCAGCCTGGCGCCGCTGGGCGAAGTGGTGGCGCTGGACCGGCACAGCCAGGACCTATGCGGCGACCTGGGCAACCTGCAGGGCCTGGCTGAAACGGTGCGGTCTCTGCGCCCGAATCTGATCGTCAATGCCGCTGCCCACACGGCGGTGGACAAGGCCGAAAGCGACCCTGAACTCGCCTGCATGATCAACGCGCTAGCGCCCGGTGTGCTGGCGCAAGAAGCTGAAAAGTTGGGCGCCTGGCTGGTCCATTACTCGACCGACTACGTGTTTGACGGCAGCGGTAGCCGGCCTTGGGTTGAAACTGACACGCCTGCACCCTTGGGCGTCTATGGCCAAACCAAGCTGCAAGGCGAACAGTTGATTGCCCGGCACTGCCAGCGCCACCTGATTCTGCGCACCAGCTGGGTCTATGCCGCACGCGGCGCCAACTTTGCCACAAGCATGATTCATCAGGCGCAGGAGCAAAAGCGCTTGGTCGTGGTGGATGACCAGTTTGGCGCGCCTACGGGAGCGGAACTGATTGCCGATGTCACTGCGCATGCCATCCGCCAAGTTATTCGGTGTCCGCAATATGCAGGTCTGTACCATCTGGCGGCCAGCGGCCAAACCAGTTGGTATGGGTATGCAAAACATGTGTTGGCGCAAGCGGGGGATACGTGTTTAGCTATAAAAAAAATAGCAAATGAGATCATGCCCGTGACGACCAGTACTTTTTCGACACGTGCTCGACGTCCACACAATTCGCGCCTGAACACCTCCAAACTGCAAAAGACCTTCGACTTGATCCTGCCAGCCTGGCAACAGGGCGTGGACCGCATGCTCAACGAGATACTTGCCCCGCACGTGGATGAAAACTTGAACCATCTTTTTAAACTGTGCGGCACGCCAAGCCAACTACCCGCTATGGCAGGTTGCCGCAAGCTACCCACTTGCCCCGCCCATCCTGTATGAAAGTCATGCCAAGCGCACTGCCGGGCGTGCTGCTCATTGAGCCGCGAGTTATGACGGACGAGCGCGGTTTTTTTTATGAAAGTTTCCATGCGCAACGTTTTGCTCAATTGACGGGCGTCACGGCCTGCTTTGTACAAGACAATTTTTCCCGCTCCAGTTGCAATGTGTTGCGCGGCCTGCATTACCAGGTCCAGCATGTTCAGGGCAAACTGGTGCAGGTCATGGCTGGCGAGATATTTGATGTCGCAGTGGACCTGCGCCAAAGCTCGCCAAATTTTGGCCGCTGGGTGGGCTGTACTTTGTCTGCCGCCAATCGTCAGCAACACTGGATTCCACCCGGTTTCGCCCATGGTTTTCTGGTAACCAGTGCCAGCGCCGACGTGCTGTACAAAACTACCGCTTACTATGCTCCTGAGTACGAGCGTTCGATCCGCTGGGACGATGCGGCCATCAGCATTCCGTGGCCGCTGCAAGGCCAGCCAACCTTGTCGGCTAAAGATACTCGGGCTGAATTGCTGAAAAATGCAGACCTGTTCTTATAAAGATATTCCGTCAATCAAGCGCAACCTGAGTAAATCAGGTCAAAGACAAACACCCACATCACAGGAAGCTCAATAAATGACTCCACGCAAAGGCATTATTCTTGCGGGCGGTTCTGGTAGCCGGCTTTACCCCATAACCAAAGGCGTGTCCAAGCAGTTGCTGCCTATTTACGACAAGCCTATGGTGTACTACCCACTGTCTGTGCTCATGCTTGCCGGTATTCAAGATATCTTGCTGATCAGCACGCCCGAAGATATCGGCGGCTTTGAACGTCTGTTAGGAGACGGTCGTGAGTTTGGCGTGCGATTGAGTTATGCCGTTCAGCCAAGCCCAGATGGTTTGGCGCAAGCCTTCATCATTGGAGAAGAGTTTATCGGCCAAAGCCATGTGTGCCTAGTGCTGGGCGACAACATTTTTTATGGCCAAGGTTTTACTCCTTTACTCCGCTCTGCAGCCGCACAGTCAGGCGGTGCCTCCGTGTTTGGCTACCAGGTCAAAGACCCCGAGCGTTTTGGCGTGGTCGAGTTTGATGCAAAAAAACGCGCTATTTCTATCGAGGAAAAGCCCACCAAACCCAAGTCGAACTATGCGGTAACGGGATTGTATTTTTACGATAACGCCGTGGTGCAAATTGCCAAAAATGTCAAGCCATCGTCCCGTGGCGAGCTTGAAATTACCAGTATCAATCAAGCCTATCTGGACCGTGGCGACCTGAATGTTGAGTTGCTAGGCCGAGGTTTTGCCTGGTTGGACACGGGGACACACGAAAGTCTGCTGGAAGCCGGTCACTTTGTTGAAACTATCGAGAAGCGCCAGGGCTACAAAATCGCCTGCCTTGAGGAAATCGCGTTTCACAACGGCTGGCTGACCAAAGAGGATCTACGTCGCATAGGCAAGCAGCAAAGCAAAAACAGTTACGGCCAATATCTTTTATCATTGATTGAAGGTGCCCAGTGAGCGACAAACCCATCTACGTCACCCAGCCCACTCTGCCTCCATTGGAAGAGTTCATTCCGTATTTGCAAAAAATATGGGATAACAAAATCTTGACCAACGGCGGTCCTTTTCACCAGCAGCTTGAAAAAGCCTTGTGCGATTACCTTGGCGTCAAGCACGTAGCCTTGTTTACCAACGGCACCATCGCACTTGCTACTGCGCTGCAAGCCCTTCGGGTCACCGGCGAGGTCATCACCACACCGTATTCCTTTGTGGCTACTGCCCATTCACTGCTGTGGAACGGCATCAAGCCTGTTTTTGTGGATGTCCACCCAAACACGCTGAACCTGGACCCTGCCAAAATCGAGGCGGCTATCACCCCATCCACTACGGCCATCATGCCGGTGCACTGTTATGGTCACCCGTGCGACGTGCAGGCCATCCAGAAGATTGCCGACAATTACAACCTCAAGGTCATTTACGACGCCGCCCATGCCTTTGGCGTGAAGGATGAAGGCGGCAGCGTGCTGCGTCATGGCGACCTCTCGGTGCTGAGCTTTCATGCCACCAAGGTCTTCAACACCTTTGAAGGTGGAGCCATCATTTGCCCTGACGCGAAAACCAAGCTGCGCATCGACCAATTGAAGAACTTCGGCTTTGTGGACGAAACCACCGTGGTAGCTCCCGGCATCAATGGCAAGATGAGCGAAATCAACGCCGCCTTTGGCATGCTGCAACTCCGGCATGTTGACGCAGCACTGGCTCAGCGTCGAAATGTTGATACCGCCTATCGTAAAGGGTTGTGTGCCGTGCCCGGCATCCACTGCTTGCAAGATGCTGGTGAGCAGGTCGCCAACTATTCGTATTTCCCCCTTTTGGTGGAAGACGACTACCCGCTCAGCCGTGATGCGCTCTACCAAAAGCTAAAAGAAAACAATATCCATGCGCGCCGATACTTTTATCCGCTGATCACTGATTTTCCAATGTACCGGGGCATGCCTTCGGCGCAACGCGAAAATCTGCCCGTTGCTACGGCTGCGGCGCTTAAGGTGCTTTGCTTGCCGATCTATCCCAACCTGACGCTCGAACATATCAATCTCATCGTCCAAGTTATCACGAAGGTAAGCCAATGAAGCTGGCAATCATGCAGCCGTATTTCTTTCCCTATATTGGTTATTTTCAATTGGTGAACGCCGTTGATAAGTTCGTTTTCTACGATGACGTGAACTACATAAAAAGCGGCTGGATCAATCGTAATAGATTATTTTTATCAGGCGCGATTAGGTATATCACGGTTCCTCTGAGTGCCGCCAGCTCATTCGAGAAAATTAATCGTACTCGAATTCGTCTTGGGAATGAATGGGCTAAACAAATGCTTTCAGTCATTCATCAGTCCTACGCAAAGGCGCCTCACTATCAAGCTGTTGCTATGTTGGTTGAAAGCGTCTTGAATTCGCATGATGGGTATGTTTCCACGTTGGCTAGAAACAGCGTTATTGCTGTGATGAATTATTTAGAAATAGATAAAGATTTTTGCATTTCATCGACGATATATAAAAACCAGGAATTAAGAAGTGTCGATAGGGTAATAGATATCTGCAAACGAGAAAAAGCTAGTCAATACTGGAATCTTCCTGGGGGAAGAGATTTATATCATTTCAATGTTTTTAAGAACGAAGGCATTGATTTGCGATTTGTCGATGTTGAAATAGCCCCTTACTCCCAGATGCATCGTGAATTTCAACCTGGCCTTTCGATTATAGATATTCTAATGTTTTGTGATAAGTTGAAGATTAGGAAAATGATGGAGCTTCATTCTGAATAATGCTGAAGTTAAATTACAGTCGGATTGGCTCATGTCGAAAGAGTTAATAAATTTGCGGAAAGAGGTGATTGATTTAATCATTGGGGAACAACATCGCCAAAATGGCCATTTTGTCCCAGATAGCCCGGATTATCTAAGCAAATTAGCAGTTGAAGCAGAAGTGCTGTTCCATGAGTACCAAGGTCAATGTAAAGGTTTCGTTTTCTTTTACTGTAATGACCTAGAAAGCTCTATGAGTTATATCACTTTAATAATGGTTGATCCTGATTCAAGAAAATCGGGCATAGGTGCTGCTTTGGTGCGGTATGTACTTGCCTTGACAGCTCAACGGGGATTGAATGTCTGCCGCCTGGAAGTTCTGAAAGAAAACGGCGCAGCGATAAAATTCTATGAAGCATTGGGTTTTAGACCAATCGAGGATCGGGGTAATAGGTATTTAATGCAAGCGCGGGCGAGTTAAATTTGTGTCACTTAAAAAGAATATTCTCGCCAGCTACGTTACTCAAATCTATGTAACGTTAATAGGCATCCTCATCCTGCCTTTGTATTTAAAGTACATGGGCGCCGAGGCCTATGGACTCGTAGGTTTTTTCACGATGCTGCAAGCTTGGTTCAATCTGCTGGATATGGGCCTAACGCCAACAGTCGCGCGTGAAACTGCCCGCTTTCGGGGGGGGGCTAGCGATGCGCTGAGCTACCGTCGCCTGTTGCGCGCGCTGCAAATCGTCTTCTTTGCTATTGCCGTGCTGGGTGGGGGAGCAATGTTTGCATTTTCCGGGCATATTGCAAATCGGTGGCTCAATGTCCAAGCCCTGCCGCTGGCGCAGGTGCAGCTGGCTCTGCAGCTCATGACAGGAGGCGTGGTGCTGCGCTGGATGTCGGGTCTGTACCGGGGCTGTATTTCAGGTTCGGAGCGGTTGGTATGGCTTGGGGGGTTTAACGCATTGGTGGCCACGTTGCGCTTTGTGGTTGTATTACCTGTTTTGATATGGGTGAGCCCTTCGCCAGTAGTATTTTTTACTTATCAATTGCTAGTAGCGGTGATTGAGCTGGCCGGCTTGGCGGCAAAGGCTTACGGCTTATTCCCCGACATACCGCCGGGACAACTACTTGGCTGGTCGCCAGCTGCATTGGTCAAGCCCATTAAGCCTGTTCTCAAGTTTTCGCTCACCATCGCTTTCACATCATCAGTGTGGGTAATGGTTACGCAGACCGACAAACTGGTGCTGTCGGGTATCTTGCCATTGGCAGAATATGGTTATTTCACGTTAGCTGTATTAGCCGCCAGCGGCATTATGATCATCAGTGGTCCGGTCAGTAATGCGATTATGCCGCGAATGACAATATTGTTTGCCGAAGGAAAACATGAGGAACTGAAGCGTATATACCGTGATTCTACCCAATTAGTCAGTATTATTGCTGGTTCCGCAGCCATTACTTTGGCGTTCTGCTCTGAGCATTTGCTTTTTGCGTGGACTGGTGATTTGACATTGGCTGAAAGAGCTGGTCCCATCCTGCGTTTATATTCTATCGGTAACGGTTTTCTTGCTGTGTCAGCATTTCCTTACTATCTTCAGTATTCCAAAGGGCTTCTACGCTATCACTTGATAGGTAATATGGGCATGGTTTTAATTTTGATTCCTGGAGTTATCTTTGCAGCTACATATTTTGGTGCCACGGGCGCCGGCTATGTTTGGATGGTGATGAATGGTCTATACCTTGCTACTTGGGTGGCTTATGTGCATCACAAGCTGGAGCCGGGTTTGCATGTTACATGGATGGTTAATGATGTATTGAGGATAAGCATGCCCGCCATTGCGGTTGCCTCTGTCTTTGCAATTATCACTGCTGATCATCTGTCAAGAACTTATAGTTTTCTTTTTGTATTTTTAGTAGGTGTCTTTACGGTTGTGATTTCATTAATGTGCTCAACCAGTGCAAGAAATATATTCTTGATTAAATATTCACAAAAATTTCGATGATGAGTTTGGGAGATGTCTTGAGAAGTAATATTAAAGTTTCTGTTTGTGTTGTTGCCTACAATCAAAAAGAATATCTTCGCGAATGTCTTGATAGTCTTATTAATCAAGAGTTAAATTGTGGTTATGAAATCATAGTCGGGGATGATGCGTCTTCCGATGGGACTGCGGATTTGGTGAAGGAATATGCTAATAAATTTCCTGATTTGATTGTTCCTATATTGCATGAGAAAAATTTGGGCGCTACAAAAAATTATATTTCTACGCATGGTAGGGCCAGAGGTGAGTATGTTTCTCACATGGATGGTGATGATATTGCGTACTCAGGAAAGCTGCAAAAACAAGTTGATTATTTAGATAAAAACAAGAAATCTGTATTAGTGTGGCATAAGGTTAATGTCTTCAATGACGCTGGTGAAATTAATAAGATTTTGCATGATCGGTTAAACGAGATTGTTGATGTTGAGGCAATTACGAAAACGGATTTTCTAAAATATGGGATGTTGGGAGCCCACAGTTCGACAATGTATCGACGATCCGCAGCACCAAAATTCGAGTCAATCAAGAGCGAAGTACTTGATTATTTTTTGATAGGTTTGGTTTTGGATTTCGGAACTGCTTGCCGCATAGAAGAGGTTTTGGGCGGCTATCGCTTGAACGCTGATAAGAAAACGTTTTCCAAGAATAAGTCGCTTTATTTTAATAAATCTCCAATTCGGAAAATGTATTCCAAGCATCTGCTGTGGTTTTTCTTTCAAGACGGCCGTTATAGGGAGGCAATATTTCTTAACTCTTTCTTTAATTTTTTGGTGGATATTAGATTTTTACGCCCTACAGCCATCGATTTTTTATTTTTGTCTATCAGGTCATTTTCACTATCAGGCATATTAAATTTTTCTAAATATTATCCAGAAGCAATGAAGCTTAGAGGTTTTTCATGAAGGAAGTGTCGCGCGGAATAGTACTAAATCCCGTTTTAACGCTTGCTGCGATCTATTTTTTAGCAAATTTATATTCTTTTGCTTTATTGATTTCAGGCGGGGAAATTTTTGTTGATGCTTTGGTGCGAACATTTGATGAATCGATCGTTTATGTTACGGGAGCGATGCTGGCTGCATCCTTTTTATTAACGCTGTTTTTGTATGGAATTGGCTGCACATTTTTTGGGTGTAAAAAGGAACTGTTTTTTTCTCGTCGGTGGGGGTGGTTTCTAATCATAATCCAATGTGCTTATTTGCTAAACAATATTTATTATGGCGTGAATTTGGCTGGCGTTGAAGATGCTGATTCAGGAAGTCCGTTCAAGCTTTTCTTTAGCGTTTTTCAACCGGATTTGATTTATATGGCGGTTGCTGTTGGTCTTGTTCCGGGTCCATTATTTTGGATAAATCTGATTGTTTTTTCTTTTTCCATGGTGTTGAGAGGCTGGATGGGGGGTTTCTTAATCGTATTTATAATTTATTTGTGCAGAAATTATCCGGTCAAGATAAGTTTTAAATTATTTTTGTGGATGAGCATTTTTTTAATTATTTGTATGGCATTATTTCCCTTTTTTCTTGAGTTGAAATGGATTCTTCGATCTGGCGAGGCATGGAGTCAAGTTTGGGTTAATGTTATTAATCAAGGTTATTTGAGTTCTTTAGGGAACTCTTTTGCATATCTCTTGAGTCGATTTCAAATGTTTGGTCATGTTGCTCTTATTGCAGAAAATGCAGATGAAATTTTTAATTCTTACGAAAATAATGAATTTATCCCATATTGGGCAGATGGTGTATTTCAGTGGTTTATTTTAAAATTAAATGATATTGAGGTGTTCCAGCTGAACAGGCATATGGTCAATGTTTTTTTTGAGTCCGATAATATGGCGTACAGCACTAACCCTGGATTGGCTGGTTGGATGTTGTTTCTGAAATCTGGTATGGTTGCCTTTATCGTCTATATTTGTGCGATTGTTTTGGTGCCGGCGTTTTATTTATTTAAGCATGCTGGTCAAAAGTATTATTTATTACTTTTTTCTTTTGTATTTATATATTTATTTCATGGTTGGGTGGGTGCCTACTTTAATTTGGCTGTTTATCTTGTTTTTTTTCTTTTTATACAGCGAAATGCGTTTAAGAAAGCTCCATGAAATTTTCAGTACTAATGTCGGTTTACATCAAGGAAAAACCGGTTTACCTTGATGAGTGTTTAGCGAGCCTTGGAGCACAAAGTTTGTTGCCATCTGAGATTGTTATTGTTCAGGATGGGGACATAACAGATGAGTTGAAGAACGTCATCTATAAATACAGTGAAATCCTGCCCATCAAGTGTGTGAAGCTTGTAGAAAACAGAGGCTTGGCTGAAGCACTTAATGAAGGTCTCAGGCATTGTTCAAATGAGCTGGTGGCACGTATGGACACAGATGATGTGTCGTTGCCTCATAGATTTGAACGCCAGATTGCATTCATGTTGGCGCATCCTGACGTAGATGTTTCTAGCGCCTGGGTTGAGGAGCGAGACGAAAGAATGGATACGATTCTTTTTGTTAAAAAATTACCTTCAGCCCATGCTGATATTGTGAAGTTTTCAAAAAAACGTAATCCTATAAGTCATCCGGTATCTGTTTTCAGGAAAACAGCAGTGATGTCCGTGGGCGCTTACCCTAAAATTTTTCCTGAAGACTATGCGCTGTGGTCGTTGATGCTTGTAAAAGGACATCGGTTTGGAAATATTCCAGAAACTCTTCTTTATATGCGTACCGGGGCAGACTTTATGGGTCGTCGTGGGCTGAATTTTTTCAAAGGCGAATTGGGTCTTTTAAGTTATCAACGGTCTATTGGGTTCTTAAATCATCATGAATTCTTTGTCAATTTTTTGATTCGTGCTGTGATACGCCTTCCACCTGCAAAGGTGAGAGCTATTTTTTATAAATTCGCCAGATGATTGGATTTGTTCTCTGGCCTGACCGGAAGAGTCAGGTTCTTTGGTTTGGAATTCGCATTTGATGGATTGATAACACCATTTTCAAATTCTGGCATTGGTTGCTGCAATAGAAATGTCAGGCGCTGTTGATTAAAGTGTCATTCCAGGCAACCTGTTTTGGACAGATTAACCAATGATTTAAATGAATAAAACACTTATTACCGGCGCGACTGGCTTTGTAGGCGGTGCCGTCGTTCGCAGATTATTGACTGAACATGAATTTCACGGCGTGACCGTGGCTGTCCGAAAGGATGGCTTGCATTGGCCAGAGAAAGTCACGCAGCAGATCGTGGGCGGCTTGGATGCATTCACCGATTGGTCGAGCGCGGTTAGGGGTATTTCCGCCGTTTTGCACTGCGCGGCACGTGCACATTTGATGGTTGATACATCAGAAAGTCCAGTGGACGAATTTCGCAGGATCAATGTCCAGGGCACCTTGAATCTGGCCCGGCAGGCAGCCGTCTCTGGTGCGCGGCGGTTTTTGTTCATAAGTTCCATCGGCGTTAATGGCGCCGAGACCTTCCAGCAACCGTTCACTGATCGGGATCAGGCCGCCCCGCATTCGCCCTATGCTGTTTCTAAATACGAAGCTGAGTTGGGGCTGCGAGCATTAGCCGCTGAAACCGGCATGGAAGTGGTCATCATTCGCCCCCCGCTGGTGTACGGGCCGCAGGCACCAGGAAATTTTGGTTCACTGATGCGCTGGCTCCAGCGCGGCGTTCCCCTGCCGCTGGGCGCCATCCACAACCAGCGCAGCCTGGTGGCGCTGGACAACCTGGTTGATCTAATCGTGACCTGCCTGACGCATCCCGCTGCGGCCAACCAGACCTTTCTGGTGTCGGATGGCGAGGATGTTTCCACCACGGAACTGCTTCGCCGCATGGGAAAAGCCATGAATCGTCCGGCGCGCCTGGTTCCCGTTCCGGCCGGTTTGCTAACGCAAGTGGCTGCGCTGGTGGGCAAGCGGGACATGGCCCAGCGCCTGTGCGGTTCGCTGCAGGTGGATATCCAGAAAACGCGCCAGCTTTTGGGCTGGAAACCACCCTTGAGCCTGGACCAGGGATTGAAGAAAGCCGCAGAAGGGCTGGCCCCATGAAGCGAATCCTTGACCTGCTGCTGGCACTGGCGGCAGCGGTTGTTCTGGCCGTGCCGGTGCTGCTGGTGGCCATTGCCGTGCGCCTGACCTCGCCAGGCCCGGCGCTTTACTGGTCGGACCGGGTGGGGCGGCACAACAAGATTTTCAAGATGCCCAAGTTCCGCAGCATGCAGGTGGGCACGCCCGCCGTGGCCACGCACCTGTTGGCCGATGCTAATGCCCACCTCACGCCCGTCGGCAGCTTTTTGCGCAAGAGCAGCCTGGACGAGCTGCCCCAGCTCTGGAGCATTCTGGCCGGTGACATGAGCTTTGTCGGCCCCCGCCCTGCGCTCTTCAACCAGCACGACCTGGTTGAATTGAGGACGCGTTTCGGCGTGCATGAGCTGGTGCCGGGCTTGACTGGCTGGGCGCAAGTCAACGGCCGCGACGAGTTACCCATTCCTGACAAGGTCAGGCTTGATGTGGAGTATCTTCAACGGCAGTCGCTCGGGTTCGACCTGCGTATTTTGTGGATGACCCTGGTGAAGGTGATCCGGCGCGACGGAATTACCCACTGAAACCCTGCCGGGGCTGGATAATCAGCCTTCAGATCAACCGCGCACCTGGAAGCAAGGGCGGTTGCTGGGGTGAAGTGGCAGGGCGGACCTTTTAAGGCTGGATGTACAACTGCAGTACGTTTTTGACGGCGCTTGACGGCTTATAAAAGAAGAAATCAAATGTTAATGAACAAACTAGTCGCCAAGCCTTTGCTGGGACTGCCTCGGCCTGCCAAGCGCATCGTCGTCATGGCGCTTGACCTGCTCATGACGCTGGCGTCCGTCTGGGTGGCTTTTTACCTGCGCGTTGACCAGACCGGCCTTCCTTTTGCGCAGCAGTCTTATGTCTACCTGCTTGCGCCTTTGCTGGCGATTCCCATATTTGTGCGGTTTGGGCTGTACCGGGCCATTTTTCGCTACACGGGCATGGCGGCCCTGGCCACCACGGCCAAGGCGGTCGCGCTCTATACGGTGTTCTTTTTCGTTGCCTTGCTGTTTTTCAAGTGGGAAGGCGTGCCGCGCACCCTGGGACTGATCCAGCCCCTGCTGCTCCTGCTGCTGGTGGGAACCAGCCGGGCGCTGGCGCGGTTCTGGTTGACCGGCTGGTCGAGCAGGGCGCGACAGGCGGTAGGCCGTCTGCTGATCTACGGCGCGGGCGATGCGGGGGTGCAAACCGCTTCCGCCCTGGCGGTGGCGCGGCAGTTCGTGTTGCTGGGCTTTATTGACGATGACAAGGCCAAAGCCGGAAGAAGCATCAACGGCGTGGACATCCTGTCCCCGGGCGAGGTGGCCGAGGCGGTCGAGCGCATGGGCGTGACCGACATCTTGCTGGCCATGCCGGCGCTCGACCGTGCGCGGCGCAATGAAATCATTGCCAGCTTGCGCGAACTGCCGGTCCATGTGCGCACCTTGCCGGGCATGGTGGATCTGGCCTCTGGCCGGGTCGCGTTGCAGGATTTTCAGGAACTCGACGTGGAGGACCTGTTGGGGCGCGCCCCTGTACCGCCCGATTCAAGCTTGCTGGCACGCAATCTGGCTGGCAAAACGGTGCTGGTCACGGGTGCGGGCGGCAGCATCGGCAGCGAGTTGTGCCGTCAGATCGCACTGGAAAAGCCGCGCCGGCTGGTGCTGATCGAACTCAATGAATTTGCCCTCTACACCATTCACCGTGAATTGGTTGGCTTGTGCGCCGAGCATGGGCTGCCGGTGGAGGTGATTCCCTTGCTTGCCAGTGCGGGGAATTTTGGCCGGCTCAAGGAGATTTTCAATCTCTACCGACCCGACACGGTCTACCACGCGGCCGCTTACAAGCACGTGCCATTGGTGGAAAGCAACCCGTCCGAAGGGGTGCTGAACAACGTCTTCGGCACCTTGAACACGGCCCGCGCGGCCATGGAAAGCGGCACGGGGCATTTCGTGCTGGTGTCCACCGACAAGGCGGTGCGCCCGACCAATGTCATGGGCGCGACCAAGCGCATGGCTGAACTCGTCCTGCAGGCGCTTGCCGCCAGCCCGTCGGTGCGGTTCATCTCACCCGATGGCAGTTACAGCGGTGAAGTCCAGAACCGCACTGTCTTTGCCATGGTGCGTTTTGGCAACGTGCTGGGCAGCAGCGGCAGCGTGGTGCCGCTGTTTCGCAAGCAGCTGCGCAACGGCGGTCCGCTGACGGTCACGCATCCGGAAGTCACGCGTTATTTCATGACGATTCCCGAGGCGGCCCAGCTCGTGCTGCAGGCGGGCGCCATGGCCCACGGCGGCGATGTCTTCGTTCTGGACATGGGCAGCCCGGTGAAAATCGTCGACCTGGCCCGGCGCATGGCCCAACTGTCGGGATTGCAGGTACGGGATGCGGACCACCCCGAGGGCGACATCGACATCGAGATCACCGGCCTTCGTCCCGGTGAAAAACTCTATGAGGAACTGCTGATTGGCGACAACCCTGAAGGAACCGCGCATGAGCGCATCATGAAGGCACGCGAGGATTTTGTGGTCTGGCCCGAACTTGCGCCCATCCTGGTAGAGATGCGCAAGGCGGCCACGCTCAATGACGAAGGGGTGATGAAAGCGATCCTGATTCAGCTGGTGCATGGCTATACGCCGCACTCTCCTGGCGCGGGAGGGGTTCAGCCGGACCCAACCGAGCCCGGCAGCCGGCGCTGACAGGCCGTTTGGGCACCGCCGGGTGCTGCAGCTTTTCAGCCGCATGCGGCACAAACGCCAGAACGCCACGCCAGTGCGGCACAATTTACAGCTACTCCATTCCTGACCGACACTCCCATGACCCATCCTTTCCTGACCGCACCTCACGCATCCGACCCCGACCTGTCCCACATCGGCCCGCGCGACAAGGCGGAAATCCTGGCGCAGGCGCTGCCCTACATCCGCAAGTTCCACGGCAAGACGCTGGTGATCAAATACGGCGGCAATGCCATGACCGACCCGGCGCTGCAGGCCGATTTTGCCGAGGACGTGGTGCTGCTCAAGCTGGTCGGCATGAACCCGGTGGTGGTGCATGGCGGCGGCCCGCAGATCGAGACCGCGCTCAACCGGCTGGGCAAAAAGGGCCATTTCATCCAGGGCATGCGTGTCACCGACGAGGAGACCATGGAAGTGGTGGAGTGGGTGCTGGCCGGCCAGGTGCAGCAGGACATCGTGGGCCTGATCAACCAGGCCGGCGGCAAGGCGGTCGGCCTGACCGGGCGCGATGGCAGCATGATCCGGGCGAAAAAGCTCACCATGCCCGACAAGGACGACCCGACGCTGCAGCACGACCTGGGCTTTGTCGGCGACATCGTCAGCATCGACCCGAGCGTGGTCAAGGCGTTGCAGGACGACGCCTTCATCCCGGTCATCAGCCCGATTGGCTTTGGCGAGGAAAACGAAAGCTACAACATCAATGCCGACGTGGTGGCGGGCAAGCTGGCCACGGTGCTGAAAGCGGAAAAGCTGGTGCTGCTGACCAACATTCCCGGCGTGCTGAACAAGGCCGGCGAGCTGCTGACCGACCTGACGGCACGCGAGATCGACGCGCTGTTTGCCGACGGCACGATCTCGGGCGGCATGCTGCCCAAGATCGAAGGCGCGCTGGATGCGGCGAAAAGCGGTGTCAATGCGGTGCACATCATCGACGGCCGGGTGCCGCATGCGATGCTGCTGGAAATCCTGACCGACAAGGCCTACGGAACGATGATCCGCTCGCATTGAGCTGTGCGGTATGCCGGTATCCGCCGGGCTACCTGAATTTATATGAAAGAGGCCGCTGGCGCATGACTGGCGGGCGCTTTAAGCTATAAAAAACATAGTGACCGGCTGATGTTGATGTTGATGCCAGCTTGGTTGAAGGCGAACCGGTGATCTGCCTGGCGCTTATGGCTTGCGCCGAGGACACTGGGCAGTCATCCACTGCGGCTTGCGCCTGTCTGGAGCTGGGCCGGAGGCGCTCTATTAATAATAGCTGCTTGCGTAGGCGGCAATTGCGCTGCAGGGCAATTTGATCAATATTTCCTGAATTTCGGTAACACGACCCTGCCTGAATCATTCGGCCAGGCTGCCCTCGCCCCCCGGCGCGCCTGCGCTCACCAGTTCCACAAGGTGCCGTCGTGCTGCAGCCGGTTCACCGGCAGGTAGGCGCGCTGGTACGGGTATCTGGCGGCCAGCTTCTCGTCGATCTCCACGCCGTGGCCGGCGGTTTCGCCGCAGTGCATGTAGCCCTTCTCAAAGCGGTAGCTGTGCGGGAACACCTCGTCGGTCTGTTCGGTGTGGCGCATGTATTCCTGCACGCCGAAATTTGGCACCCAGGTGTCGAAGTGCAGCGCCGCGCCCATGCAAACCGGCGACAGGTCGGTGGCGCCGTGGCAGCCGGTGCGCACTTGGTGCATGGCGGCGAAGTCGGCGATGCGCCGCAGGTGGGTGATGCCGCCGGCATGAACCACGGTGGCGCGGATATAGTCGATCAGCTGGTTCTGGATCAAATCCTTGCAGTCCCAGATGGTGTTGAAGATTTCGCCCACCGCCAGCGGTGTGGTGGTGTGCTGGCGAATCAGGCGAAACGCTTCCTGGTTCTCCGCCGGCGTCGCGTCTTCCAGCCAGAACAGGTGAAACGGCTCCAGCGACTTGCCGAGCCGGCCCGCCTCGATCGGCGTGAGCCGGTGGTGCACATCGTGCAGCAAATGGATGTCCGGGCCGACGGCCTGGCGCACGGCGTCGAACAGCCTGGGCGTGTGCAGCAGGTATTTTTCGGTGCTCCAGTCGTGCTCGCTTGGCAGATCCGCGTCGGCGGGTTCGTAGAACATGCTGCCGCGTCCCACGCCGTAGACTTTTTCCAGCCCGGGCACGCCGCTTTGCGCGCGGATCGCTTGGTAGCCCATGTCCTTGTAGCGCAGCACCTCATCGACCGTGTGCGCCATGTCGCTGCCGTTGGCATGGCCGTACACCATCACGCCGTTGCGGCTGCGTCCGCCCAGCAATTGATAGAGCGGCATGTTGGCCGCCTTGGCCTTGATGTCCCACAGCGCCGTGTCCACGGCTGCGATGGCGCTCATCGTCACCGGTCCGCGCCGCCAGTAGGCGCCCTTGTAAAGGTATTGCCAGATGTCCTCGATCTGCTGCGCGTCGCGGCCGATCAGGCAGGGGATGACGTGGTCGGTGAGGTAGCTCACCACCGAGAGCTCGCGCCCGTTCAATGTGGCGTCGCCGATGCCGGTGAGGCCCTCGTCGGTTTCAATCTTGAGCGTGACGAAGTTGCGGCCGGGGCTGCAGACGATGACGCGTGCGTTGGTGATTTTCATGGGTTCTCCGGGGCTGTCAGATGTGTCGATGGCGGGAGTCAAACGGGCGGTTCAGCCGCTCCATCCAAGATGGCCAAGAAAGTCGCGCGTGCGTTCGCAGGTCGGCGCTTCAAAGATCTGTTCGGGCGGGCCTTGCTCGACCACCTTGCCGTGGTCGAACACGACCACCCAGTTGGCCACCCGGCGGGCAAAAGCCATCTCATGGGTGACGACCACCATGGTCATGCCTTCTTCGGCCAGCCGCTTCATGACATTCAGGACCTCGCCAATGGTCTCCGGGTCCAGCGCCGAGGTGGGCTCGTCAAACAGCATGACCTCCGGCTCCATCGCCAGCGCCCGGGCAATGGCCACGCGCTGCTGCTGCCCGCCGGACAGGCCGCTGGGGAAGTTGCCGGCCTTGTTCGCCAGGCCGACTTTCTCCAGCAGCTGCATGGCCCGCTCGCGCGCCTTGTCCTCGCGCATGCCCAGCACGGTGACCGGACCCATCGCCACGTTGTCCAGCGCGCTCTTGTGGGGAAACAACTCGAAATTCTGGAACACCATGCCCATGCGCCGGCGCACCTGGCGGGCTTCGCGTTCGTCGGTGGGCAGCGCAATGCCGTCAAACAGCACGCGCCCGCCGTCCACGGTTTCCAGTGCGTTGGTGCACCGGAGCAGGGTGGATTTGCCCGAACCCGAGGGGCCGATCAGGCACAGGACCTCGCCCTTGTTGACCTGGACCGACACGCCGTCGATGGCGACGAAATCGCCATAGAGCTTGCGGACCTGGTCATAGACGACCACGGGCGGCTGGTCCGCGCCCCGACGAGCCGCTATGGAGGGTTGGGTGCTGTTGATATTCATTCCTTGACCTCGAACTTTCGGTGTATCCAGTCGACCAGCTTGGCCTGGGGGTAGCCCATCAGCCAGTAGATAACGGCCATCGCGGTCAGCATCTCCAGCACGCGAAAGCTCTGCGACCGGATCTGCAGCGCCACATGGGCAAGTTCGCCCACGGCAATCACCGACACCAGCGAGGTGTCCTTGAAGAGTGACACCCAGGTGCTGGCCAGCACCGGAAGAACGCGCCGCCAGGCCTGCGGAATGATGATTTTTCGCATCGCCTGCCAGCGGCTCATGCCGACAGCCATGGCGGCCTCCATCTGGCCCTTGCGGATGGAATTGATGCCGGCGCGAAAGGTCTCCGCGTTGTAGGCGGAGACATTCAGGCACAGTGCCGCCAGGCCCGTCGTGAAAGCAGAAAACTCGATGTGCAAGAACACCGGCATCACGTAAAACGCCCAGTACACGACCAGGATCAGCGGCAGGTTGCGAAAGAACTCGACATACCAGAGGGCGGCCGTTGAAAGGATGCGAGAGTTCGACAGCCGCATGAGCGCCAGCACAATGCCGGCCGGAATGGCGATCAGCATGGTCAGAACGGTGAGCAAGACGGTCAAGCCGGCGCCATGCGCCAGTTCGCTCCGATACTGCCAGACAATGTTCCAGTCGAGATTCATGAGTTGCTCCTCATGACCGTCCCAGGTGGGCCACACGCTGGTAAAGGCGGTCGATCAGGCGCGACCCCGGAAACAGGATGATGAAGTAAATCACCATCACGGTGGTGAAGACTTCAATCGGCCGGTAGCTCTGGCCGGCGATGGTTTCGGCGCGCTTCATCAGCTCCGGCACCGCGATCACGGCGGCAATGGCGGTGTCCTTGATGGTGAGGGACAGGACGGAGCCAAAAGACGGCAGCATGCGGACCATCGCTTGCGGCAATACCACCTTGCGCACAATTTGCGCACGCGACATGCCCAGGGCCAGTCCGGCGCGAATCTGGCCCGGCCGGATCGACTCGATGCCTGCGCGCACGATTTCCGCCACATAGGCCGCAATGTGCAGGGTCAGCGCCATCAGTGCGGCCCAGAAAGGGTGAAAGCTGATGCCCGTCAGGATCGGCACCGCGAAATAAAACCATACCAGGATGACCAGCACCGGGATGGCGCGCTGGGTATCGATATAGAACACGATGGGAATGCGCAGCCAAGCAGGGCCGTAAACGCGGCCCAGGCCCAGCGCGGTGCCGAGCACCAGGCTGCCGGCAGCCGTCAGGGCCGAGAGCAGCAGCGTGATGCCCAGGCCGCCCAGCAGGTATTGCCAGCTGTCGATCAGCGGTGAAAAATCAAGTTCCATGGTGTCGCGCGGTCGCGTTGTGCTCCGTGTGTCAGGTCAGCCTGGGCGGGGTCGTCATGGCCTTGCGGCCGCGCTCCCCGCCCTGGGTTACATCGTGTTGATGATGCGGGCTTCGTCCGCCTCAAGCTTGGGCTTCATGGTGTCGCTCACCGCTTTGAGCCAGTTGAAATACTCGGGCTGGTTCTTGTCGATGGCCAGGCCGATCGGCGTGGCCATTTCGGTGCTGCCCTGGCAGTTGTTGCCTTCGGGCAAGACCTTCAGGCCCTTGACCTTGCGGTTGAGCGCAGCCCAGGGCACCCGGTTGATCGGTGTCACATCGGCGCGCTTGGCCATGATTTCCTCGACGGGCGCGGCGGTGCCGGCCGTCGACACGCCGCGCAGCTTGGCATTCGGAAAGCGCTTCTTGACCCAGTTCTCCTCGCCGCCACCGGTGAAGTACGCCACGGTGATGTCGGGGCTGTTGAACTCGTCGATCGACTTGGCGTTGGCAACCTTGGGGTTGTCGGCGCGGCCGAACACGCACAGCGCGGTCGCCGAGTAGGTGACAAAGTCCACCACCTTCAGGCGCTCGGGCGTGACGGACAGCGGCGAGATCGTCATGTCGACCTGGTTGGACGCCAGCACCGGCACCTTGGTTTCGTGCGACACCGGCACCGCCTGCAGCTTCACGCCCAGCTGGCGTGCATATTCATTGGCCAGAATCCACGCAGGACCGGCCCATGCATCGCCCGAGCCGGTGGTGTTTTCGACCAGCCAGGGCGGGTTGGACAGCACGCCGGCGCGCAGCACGCCAGCCTTCTTGATGGCGTCGATGCGCGCGCTGGCACCGGGCGCGGGTGCGGTGGACTGCGCCAGCGCCTGGCTGGCACCCGCTGCGATCAGCAGGCCGGCGATCAGTGCCGGCAGGCGGCGGCGAAAAAGGGGTCGTTGGTTCATGCTTTGTCTCCTTGTGGTGCGCCGTTTCCGGGCGCGGGATTGTCAACTCGTCGAGAAACAGGAATCCATGGGGAAGTCATGGGGTGAGCACGGCTCAGCGCCAGGCCTGTGCAAACTCATCGATCACCCGCTCCAGGTGGGACCGCATGGCGGTGCGCGCGCCCTCGGCGTCGCGCGTCATCAGCGCGCTGAACACGCGCTGGTGGTCGTCCTGCGACGCCGCGCGCATGGCGGGTGAATGAAAGTGCGATTCCATCTGCAGCCACAGCGGGCCGCGCGCATGGTCCCAGAGGGCCGTGACCATCTGCAGCAACACGCTGTTGCCGGTGGCTTCGGCAATGCGCAAATGGAACAGGCGGTCTGCCGATTCGTTGGCCAGCTTGTCATCCATGTGCTCGCGCATGGCCGCCAGCGCGGAAAAGATACGGTCGAGGTCGGCATCCTGGCGTGTCACGGCCGCCAGCGAAGCGATTTCCGATTCGATCAGGCAGCGCGCCCGCAACACCTCGAAGGGCCCCGGCCCGCTCGTCGGCATGAAGGCCGGCGTCTTGAAGGCGGACGGCTGGGACACATAAATGCCGGAGCCGCCGCGCACTTCAACAGCGCCCTGCAACTCCAGCGCAATGATGGCTTCGCGCACCGAAGTGCGGCTCACCTCGAAACGCTCGGCCAGCGCGCGTTCGGACGGCAGGCGAGCGCCGATGGCGAATTCTCCCTGGCTGATGAGATTCAGTACCTGCGCAGCCAGTTTTTGGTAAGACCGGTCTGTGCCTGTGATATGGATGACTTCCGGCGATGCCGGGAGGCGGACTTGGAAAGTGTTCATGCTTGTTTGGTTAGACCAAATTTAGTATGGTTCACCAATTCTGGCTATCGTGGTTTACCACTATGGAGCAGCGCGGCCTTGTCCCTAAGAATGGCGCCATGCAACAACTCAACCAGGCCGCGTTACCCGCATTGGCCGAGCGCGGCATAGCTGTTCCCGATCCCGACAGGCGGGCGCAGGGCATCGGCGTCGTCCACCTCGGTCTTGGCGCCTTTCACCGGGCGCACCAGGCCATGGTGTTTGACCAGCTCATGCGTCAGCGCGCGGGGCGCTGGGGCGTCTTCGGCGTCGCCATGCGTTCCACCTGGCTGGCCGATGCGCTGGCGCAGCAGCACGGTCTTTATTCGGTGCAGGTCAACAGCCGCGAGGGCCGCTCCTGGCAGGTGGTGGGGGCCTTGCTCGACACCTGCGTGGCCGCCCGCGAGGCGGCGCGCGTGATCGCCATGATCGCCGCTCCCTCGACGCGCTGGGTCACGCTGACCGTGACTGAAAAAGGGTACGGCCCCGGACTGGCAGCCCTGCTGGTGCAGGGGCTGGCCGCGCGCCGCGAAGCGGGTGGCGCAGGCCTGACGATTGCGTCCTGCGACAACCTGACGGGCAATGGCGGCAAGCTGCGCAAGTTGTGCATCGAACGCGCAGCGCAGGAAAGCGGAGCGCTGGCTGGCTGGATCAGCCAGGCCTGCGCGTTTCCCGACAGCATGGTGGACCGCATCGTGCCCGCCGCAACGCCCGAGCGGCTGCAGGAGGCGGCCGACGCGCTGGGCGTCGCCGACGCCTGCGCTTTGGGCACCGAATGCTTTTGGGAGTGGGTGATCGAAAACCGCTTCGCCGACCCGCGCGATGGCCAGGCGCTCGCCTCGGTGGGCGTGAAGGTCGTTGCCGATGTCAGGCCGTTCGAGCAGGCTAAGCTGCACATGCTCAACGGCAGCCACACGGCCATGGCGTGCATCGGCGCGGTGCTGGGCCTGCCCACCATCTGCGACTGTGTCACCCAGCCAGACATCGGCCAGTTCGTTCACGGCCTGATGACGGATGAAATCATGCCGCACCTGTCGCGCCCGGATGTTGCCGGCTACCGCGACGCGTTGCTGGCCCGCTTTGCCAACCCGGCCCTCAAGCACAGCGTGCACCAGATCGCGACGGACAACTCGCAGAAGATTCCGCAGCGCTGGCCGCCTTCGGTGTCGGCGCAGCTCGCCGCCGGCGGCGCGGTCGAGCACCTGGCACTGGCCGCTGCCGCCTGGATGCGCTATTGCCTGGGCGAAGACGAGCAGGGCGACCCTTATCTGCTCTCGGACCCTCTGGCCACTGCCTTGCAGGCCAGCGCCTTGCAGCACCGGGGTGATGCGCCTGCCACCGTGCAGGCCCTGCTGGGCATAGGCGACATCTGGGGCGCCGGTCTGCCGCAGGACAGCCGCTGGACTTCCAGGGTCACGCATTGGCTGGGCCGCATCCATGCCGTCGGCCTGCTGGCAGCGGTCAGGGAAGTCAACCGCGCCGCAAGCCCGGGTTGATGCCCGGAACCCCAAGCTTACTGGCGCAGCGTCAGGCCCACCCTGGCAGCGGCATCGACAATTTCCTGCCAGCTGGAGGGGTCGATTTCGATGCCGTCCCGCTCGCGTGCCAGGCGGGCCCTGCGCTCGGGTTCGCCGGCAATCTGCACGGCCGCGTGGCCGGCTGCCGGCGGGCTTTGCCGCAGCCAGTCGACGAAAGCCAGCGCCTCGGCCTGAAAGGCGACTTGCGTGCCGAGCCTGGCCGGATCGATCAGCACCGTCAGCATGCTGTTGAGCACCGCGCGGCGCTGATTCGCGGGCGAATGCCAGGTGCCGCCGCCGGTCAGGGCGCCGCCCAGCAGTTCGCAGGCGACCGCCAGCCCGTAGCCCTTGTGCTCGCCGAACGGCATCAAGGCGCCAAAAAAGCCATTGGCCTGCGGCACCACGACCACGCCGGGGTCGGTCGTCGGCTGGCCCTGCTCGTCGAGCAGCAGGCCGGGCGCCACAGTCTGGCCCTGGTTGTGGGCCACCCGCATCTTGCCCTGGGCGACCCGGCTGGTGGCGAAGTCGAGCACGAACGGGGGCTGGTCGCTCAGGGGAATGCCGATGCAGCACGGATTGGTGCCGTAGCGCCCGTCGCTGCCGCCCCAGGGTGCAACCACCGGCCGGCTCATGACGTTGACGAAATGAATCGACACCAGCCCCTGGGCCACCGCCATCTCGGCGAAGTGGCCGATGCGGCCCAGGTGGTGCGACTCGGCCAGCGCCATGATGCAACTGCCGTGCGCCTTGGCTTTCGCCATGCCCAGCGCCATGGCCTGCTCGCCGATGACCTGGCCGTAGCCGCGCTGGCCGTTCAGGGTCAGCAGGGCGCCGGCATCGAGCACGGTCTGCACGCTGGCATTGGGCGTCAAGCCGCCTTCGAGCACCGCATCCACATAGCGCGGCAGCATGCCCACGCCATGGGAATCATGGCCGCTCAGGTTGGCCATGACCAGGTTGTCGGCGACCTTGCGCGCCTCGTCCTCGGAACTGCCTGAAGCTATTAAAATAGTAGCGCACTGCGTCCGTAGTACCTGCGCTGGAATGGTTTTTTGCATATAAATTCCACTTACATGACGGCGCCGACCTGCCACGGCACAAATTCGTTCTGGCCGTAGCCGTGCTGCTCGCTCTTGCTCTGCGCGCCCGAGGCGGTGGCCAGCACCTGCTCGAAAATGCGCTGCCCCATTTCCTGCACCGACACGCCGCCGTCGATGATCTCGCCGCAGTTGATGTCCATGTCCTCCTCCTGGCGCCGCCACAGGGCCGAGTTGGTCGCCAGTTTCAGCGACGGCGAGGGCGCGCAGCCATAGGCCGAGCCGCGCCCGGTGGTGAAGCAGATCACGTTGGCGCCGCCCGCGACCTGGCCGGTGGCGCTGACCGGGTCGTAGCCTGGCGTGTCCATGTAGACGAAGCCGTGGGCATCGACCGGTTCGGCGTATTCGTAGACGGCTTCGAGGTTGCTGGTGCCGCCCTTGGCCACCGCGCCCAGCGACTTTTCCAAAATCGTCGTCAGGCCGCCCGCCTTGTTGCCGGGCGAGGGGTTGTTGTTCATCTCGCCTTCGTTGATCTCGGTGTAGTGCTCCCACCACTTGATGCGGGCGATCAGCTTCTCGGCGATGTCGGGGCGCACCGCGCGGCGCGTCAGCAGGTGCTCGGCGCCGTAGATCTCGGGCGTCTCGCTCAGGATGGCAGTGCCGCCGTGGGCCACCAGCAGATCGACCGCCGCGCCCAGCGCCGGATTGGCGCTGATGCCCGAGTAGCCGTCCGAGCCGCCGCACTGCAGGCCGATGGTGATGTGCGATGCGCTGCACGGCTCGCGCTTGA
>JAQGLT010000088.1 GCA_028292745.1 Polaromonas sp.
AGGGCAAATGCAATTTGTTCTTCCGTAAACCTGCTCGTCTTCATGGCATGTTCCCCGTGTCCCGTGAGGTGAAAATCATGCCGGAATTTCTACTTTCGATTGGTCAGATTTTGCGGGTCAGGGTCACCGCCACGCTGCTTCGTAAAGCCATAGCCGATGAGACGACAAGCCATGTCGAAATTGCTCGCCTGCTGGTCATGCCTTTGCCGAAGATGAGCGCGTCTTCGTTCACATGCAAAACACGAGCCAATGAACAATTTATTTATTTAAGATCCTTTGCGGTAGAACGCCGATACCCATGCGGTACTGCGCTCATGCCGATCATGGGCAGGAATGGATCGAATCACGGTTGCCAACGCTTCGTCGTACCCGCGAGCGTCGGTCTTCTAACCAAAATCCCCATCTCGCCGCGGGTATTGGCCATGCGGCTGTAGTCATAGGCGAGGTACTCGAGGTAGTGGTGCAGGCGAATGCCCCAGGTGATGGGGTTGCCCGCCGTGTGGGTCATGAAAGACGGCCCATGGCAAATCCAAATGCCTTAATGGCCTAGTCCCACCTGTCCCGGTGCCCGCCTTCATCTGGCGAAAACCCATGCTGAAATGGGGAACTTGCACAGGCCGCAGCATTGACTGCCGTGCGCCCGTGCGGGTGATAACGTTGAACATCACTGAATTTATTCAGGCTTCATGCCGGCGAGCTTGATCTGTCGCTCCCAGATGCTCAACTCTTTTTGAACAAAACGCTGGAACTCTTCGGGGCCAGCAGCAGCAGGTTCGACACCCATCGACAATAATCTCTCCTGCATTTCCTTGGGCGCAAGGATCTTTTGAATCTCGGTGCTAAGCCGATCGACAATGGCCGGTGGCATGTTCGCAGGACCGAAAAGGCCTTGCCACGCGACGACGCCGAATTCGGGCAGGCCAGCCGCTTCTCCGATAGTCGGCAGCGTGGGCGCGAGCGATGTACGCGTTGCCGGGCTCACCGCCAGTGCGCGAAGCCGACCTGACTTGACCAATGCCTGGCTTGTCGCAAAATCGAGCACAGTGAAAGTCACTTGGCCACCAGCGACGCTCGTCATCGCCTCGGGCGCCGACTTATAGGCAACACCGACAGCCCCCATCCGCGTGGAGTTGCTCAACGCCGCAGCAGCGACTTGGCCGGCACTGCTGGTGTAGGCGTAACTAATGACTTGCGGATTGGCTTTGCCATACGTGATCAACTCCTGCACGTTATTGATCGGCAGCTTCGAATCGACGAGCAGCAAGAATGGGAAGTAGCCCACGCGCACAATAGGCGTAAAGTCCTTGATCGGGTCATAGCTCAGCTTTTTGAAGAGATAGGGATTGGCCGAGTGGGTAGTATTGGTGGTGAGAAAAAGGGTGTAGCCATCGGGCGCCGAGCGCGCCACGTATTCCGCGGCAATCTGCCCGGACGCGCCCGGTTTGGATTCGACGATAACGCTCTGGCCGAGCGCCTTGGACAGCGGATCACCGATCATGCGCGCAAAAATGTCACTTGCCGAACCAGGCCCAAAGGCGATTTCGATACGGATAGGCTTGGCCGATGGCCAAGCCTGTGCGCTGGCACTGACGGCGGCGCACGCCGACAGCAGCCAGATGGAAACCTTGAGTAAATGGCGAATCATGTTTGTCTCCTGTTCATTTGTTAACTGTCCAACCGTCATCCGAACTACTTCACCCGAAAACCTCGTTCTTAAATCCTGAATTGCCATCAACTGGCTACAGCTTTCGCCGAGGCATTGATCACACCAGATGCCGCCAGCTCATCGATCTCTTGCGATGAGTAACCTGATTCGTACAGGATTTGCGCAGTGTGCTGGCCCAAGAGCGGTGCTTCGCGCATGACGCTGTTGCGCTCACCCTGCAGCTTTATGGGCTGCGACACGGTCTTGAGTTCGCCGTAGATCGGATGCACATACTTTTGTAGCATGCCGCCTTCGGTCGTGTGCGGATGCGCTGCCATTTCGCCCAGGCTTTGCACGGGAGAGCAGGGAATGCCAGCCAAGCCCAGGCTTTTCACCCAGTCATCTCGGCCGCGGGTCGCAAGCAGCGCCGTTACCGTCGCCACGGTCTCGCGGCGGTTGGCGACCCGCAGTGCGTTAGTCGTGAAGCGCGGATCGGCCGCAACTTCTGGGGCGCCGGCTACCGCGCAGAACTTGCGCCACAACGAATCATTGGCCACGCCGAGCAGCATTGGTTTGTCGCCAGTCGAAAACACCTCGTATGGGCAGAGTGAGTCGTGCGAGGAACCTGGCGGCTCCGGCTCGCGTCCATTCGCCCAAAAGCCTTGCAGGATATAGCCCAGAAAGCCGATCGATGTATCGAAAAGGCTGGCCTCCACGCGCATGCCTTTGCCAGTTGCCGTGCGCTCGAAAAGTGCAGCCAGGATGCCGATCAGCGCATGCAGTCCAGTGCCCTGGTCTACCGGCGAAAACGGGCTGCGGGCATGCTTTCCGCCGCGTTCACCGGAAATCGACAGCATGCCGGAAAAAGCCTGCAGCACAGCATCGTAGCCCTTGCCTTCCTTCATTGGGCCCACGCTGCCGTAGCCGGAAATGCTACAGTGAACAAGGCGCGGATTGAGCGCCATCAATGTGGCGTGATCGATGCCCAGCCGTTCAGCAACGCCAGGGCCAAAGCTTTCGATGACGACGTCAGCGCCCATCACCAACTTGTGGCAGATGTCGCGACCCGCATCAGTTTTGAGGTCGAGCGCAAAGCTGCGCTTGTTACGGTTCACGCTTAGGAAAATAGTGCCGTCGTGATGGGTGCCGCTGTCTAGGAACGGCGGATAACGACGCGTATCGTCGCCTTCGTTCAAGGGCTCGATCTTCACGACGTCGGCACCCATGTCCCCTAGGTATTGGGCACACAGCGGACCGGCGAGCACTTTGGAAAAATCGAGTACGCGTACGCTGGCCAGTGCTTTAAGGGTGGTCATGCGGGTATCCCCATCGAGCCTTCGACAAAGATATTGCCATTTTCATCATCCGCCCAGACGCGCCATTCTTTTTCACCCTTGATAGCATTCAGGCGAAGCGGACGACCACAGTAAGCCAGGCCGGCATTGCGTAGAACGATCGAAGTCGGCTCGACAGCTGCTTCGGACCTGAAAAATTCCAGCAGCAACAGCGAAGTCACTGAGCCGTTGACGACAAGCGACGGATACGCCTCCACTTTGCTCGCGTAGGGCAAGTCGTAGTGGATGCGATGCGGGTTGAACATCACCGCCGACACACGAAACAGCAGCATCTCGTCGGGTACCACGATCTTGCGATGGGAAGGCTCTGGCATCGAGACCGATTCGGGGGGTACGGGGGGAGGCGCACCGGCCACCGGAGGTGTTGCCGCTTCACGCATCACATAGTCGTGCAGCTCGAGGATGGCTGGCTCCATGTCGCCGGCGATGAAGATCTCATGCTGGATCGATGTGACGGCGAACTTGCCCGACCGGCCTACTTTCGGAGACACCGACAGCAAACGACTCAGCCGCTGCAGCTTCGAGCCGATTGGAATGTCCTTGAGGAAACGAATCTTGCGTCCACCGAAAACGACGCGCGGTAAGTTCAGCTCAGGCAAAGTCACGCCGAGGCCGGCCATGCCATCCGCACGGAGTTGTGACTGGCGTATATCCACTGAAAAAAGTGCGAGATGCCAACCTCTGGGCAACGCATCGCCTTCGCGCCAGCGGCTCGCATCGATGTCCAGCGTTGCACTTAGCCGCCTCACTAGCGGCAGTGCGCAAACATCGTCAGCTTGCTGGGCAACCCCAACGAGTTTTTCATTCAAAACCAAGGTCATCTGGAATATGTCTCCATCTAGTGTTACTGGTGCATCGTCTCAAGCCGGTTGCTGTCGCACTATGAACTCAGAACACCAGTATCTGTATATGTCTGCCTGTCATCCAGCGTCTGCGGCTTTTCGCATTTACAAGAAGGAATGTAATGCTACAATTAACAAATGTCAATTGTCTAACCATAGATTTATATGATTTCTCGTCAGTGGGACGATCACCATGAGAACCAAAAAGGGAGGCAACAAATGAAGACATTTCGCAGTACGACGCTGTCCCCGTCGAGCTCGACAGCTACCGGCAGGTCGTCCTGTCGAGCTTTTCAGGGCCTTTGCGCTGAGCAGGGGCTATCGTGAAACTGCATTCCGGTCTCGACGAATCGGCTCTGGACGCCTATCTCTTTGCCCATCTACCTGTCTACGCTGGCCCGTATGCCGTGTCGGTGCTCAGTGGGGGTCAATCAAATCCGACTTTCCTTTTAGAGGGTCAGGGCAAAAAGCTTGTGCTTCGCAAAAAGCCGGGCGGCATTTTGTTGCCGTCTGCGCATGCGGTTGACCGTGAATACCGTGTCATCAGCGCGCTAAGGGACAGTGCAGTTCCTGTCGCGCAGGCCGAATGCTATTGCGAAGACGAGGCCATTATCGGCACTCCGTTCTATGTGATGGAGTTCGTGCAGGGCCGCCAGTTCATGAACCCGGCCTTGCCTGAACTCGTAGCCGAGGAGCGCGGTAGAGTCTGGAACGAATTCAACCGCGTGATTGCAGCCTTGCACTGCGTCAATTACGACGCCGTCGGCCTTGGCGACTACGGCAGGCCGGGCAACTTCCTTGCCCGCCAGATCGCCCGGTGGTCGAAGCAATACCGCGCATCAGAAACCGAGCGCATCGACACCATGGAGCGCCTGATCGAGTGGCTGCCCGCCAATGTGCCGCCGGGCGACGACACCGCCATCGTCCACGGCGACCTGCGTATCGACAATCTGATATTTCACTCGACCGAGCCGCGAATCCTTGCTGTGCTCGACTGGGAGCTTTCGACCCTTGGGCATCCGCTGGCTGACCTCGCGTACCACGCAATGTCGTGGCGCCTGACTTCGGAGCAGTTCCGCGGCATGGCTGAGCACGACCTGGCAGCGCTGGGCATACCGAGCGAGGCGCAATACCTGCAGCTTTACTGTCAGCGCACCCAGCGCGAGCCGATCGACGCTGCTGAATGGGAATTTCACATGGCATTTAGCATGTTCCGCCTCGCGGCCATCCTGCAAGGCATCGTTCGGCGCGCACTCGATGGCAATGCGTCGAGCAGCGAAGCGCTGGCAACTGGCCAGCGAGCACGCACGATCGCCGATGCCGCCTGGCTGCAGGTCGAAAAGCTGATGACAAACGCACCCGCCCGTATCCTACTAAACCCTTAAATCGCAAGGTGTCAAACATGTTCGATTACTCCCCAAAAGTCCAGGAACTGCAAAAGCGGCTCACCGCGTTCATGGACGAACACATTTACCCAAACGAGCAAGCGCTCTACCAACAAGCGGAGGAACTCGGACCATGGAAGACCTACCCGATCGTAGAGGAGCTCAAGCCCAAGGCGAAAGCAGCGGGTCTGTGGAATCTCTTTCTCCCCACATCCGTGCATGGCGCAGGGCTGTCCAACTTTGAATATGCACCGCTGTGCGAAATCATGGGCCGCTCGCACCTTGCGCCTGAAGTCTTCAACTGCTCGGCGCCAGACACGGGCAACATGGAAGTGCTCGAGCGCTATGGAACAGACGAGCATAAGAAGCGCTGGCTCGTGCCCCTCCTTGCCGGTGAGATCCGATCTGCATTCGCGATGACCGAGCCTGACGTCGCATCGAGCGACGCCACCAACATCGAGTCGTCTATCGTTCGCGAGGGCGAGGAGTACATCATCAATGGCCACAAGTGGTACACCACCAACGCTACCGACCCGCGCTGCAAGGTCATCATCTTCATGGGCAAGACAGATCCGGACAACGCAAATCGCCACCAGCAGCAGTCCATGGTGCTGGTGGCCATGGACACGCCCGGCGTCAAGGTCGTGAGATCGATTGCAGTGCTCGGTTTTTACGGCGTGCCAGACCGGGCATCGGAAGTCACCTTCACCGACGTGCGGGTGCCGGTGTCCAGTATCCTGCTGGGCGAGGGGAGGGGATTTGAGATCGCACAGGGCCGCCTGGGACCCGGACGCATCCACCATTGCATGCGCCTCGTCGGCCTGGCCGAACGCATGCTTGAGCTGATGTGCAGACGCACTATGTCACGCGTGGCCTTCGGCAAAAAGATTTCGCAACAGGGCGTGACCATCGAGCGCATCGCCGAAGCGCGCATCATGATCGAGCAATCGCGCCTGTTGACGCTGAAAGCAGCGCACATGATGGACACTGTCGGCAACAAGGTGGCCAAAGCCGAAATTGCGATGATCAAGGTTGCCGCGCCCAAAATGGCGTGCCAGGTGATCGACTGGGCAATGCAGGCGTTTGGCGGCGGCGGCACTAATAATGACCATGGCATTGCTGCGGCTTACGCGTCTGCCCGATTGCTGCGTCTGGCCGATGGCCCTGATGAAGTCCATCGCAACCAGATCGGGAAGATCGAGCTGGCGAAGTACGGATAAGACGTCGCGATAAACGCCCCGACAACCAGTACAAACCGGACAACGGAGTCAAAGATGCCCAAGACACGCAAGGAATTTCATTGGGGCAGGGTGATTTCCTGCTATGCGCAGAGACCGCAAAACGTCAACGCAATGATGGCGGCCATCTTTGCCTCGGCAGCTGGCAAGACGGGACTGGTCGATGGATCATCGCGAATGACCTACTGCGAGCTCGACCGTGCAGTAAGCGCACTGGCGGCTGGCCTGTCCGCAAAGGGTGTTCACCAGGGTGACCGCGTGGCGGTGATGCTGCCAAACCAGTCAGAGGCCGTCATTTCAGTGCTGGCCATCTCGCGCCTGGGTGCGGTGCTCGTCCCGCTCGGCACCCGGCTGAAGAAGCCTGAGATAAGCTACATTTTTGAAGACGCTGCACCGGTGGCCATCATCTACGGATCGGCTTTTGCCGAGGAGCTGCCGGAGGCGGGTCCGGCCAAACCGATGCGATTCGAATGCAGCGGCGCGGCGTGGCAGGAAATGCTCGAGCGCAGTGTCTCCCCCTTATCTCCAGCGGTTGAGGTCGATGAACACGATCCGTTCGGCATCCTCTATACGTCTGGCACAACCGGCAAGCCTAAAGGCGCCGTGCTTACTCACCTGAACGTCGTGCATTCGTGCATGCACTGGGAAGACGCCCACCAGCTTACACCAGACGAATGCACGCTTGTGTGCGTGCCGTGGTCGCACGTGGCAGGTCTATGCGGTGTCGTGCTGCCCTTCCTGGCGATCGGCAGCAAGCTCATCTTCATGGCCGAATTCAAGCGGCGCGACTTTCTCGTCCTCGCACAGCAAGAGCGCATTACCCACGCGCTTATGGTGCCTGCGATGTACGGGCTGTGTCTGCTCGAACCCGACCTTGAGTCTTTTGACCTCAACGAATGGCGCATCGGCGCCTATGGCAGTGCGCCCATGCCCGAGCCTACGATCCGGCGCTTCGCACAGGCTTTTCCGAAGCTGCAGATGTGCAATTGCTACGGCGCGACTGAGACCACTTCACCTGCAACGCTGATGCCGCGCGGCGAAGGCGTCATGCATGCAGAAAGCATTGGAAAGACTGTGCCTTGTGGCGACATCCGTGTGATGGACGAGCAGGGCCGCGAGTTGCCCGCAGGAGAGGAGGGGGAACTGTGGATCGGCGGGCCGATGGTCGTGCCGGGCTACTGGCAGAACGCTGAGGCGAATGCAACGTCATTCGGCGGTGGTTATTGGAAGTCGGGGGACATCGGCGCAATCGATTCCGAAGGCTACGTGCGTATCGCTGACCGAAAGAAAGACATGGTCAACCGCGGCGGCTTTAAAGTGTATCCGGCCGAGGTCGAAAGTGTGCTCTGCGGGATCGACGGCGTCGTCGAAGCCGCAGTAATCGGCCATCCGGACGAAATACTGGGCGAAAGCGTGATCGCATTTCTCAACGTCTTTTCGGATCAGATCGACGACGCATCGGTGCGGGCTTACTGCGCCGAACGCATGGCCGACTATAAGGTACCGGGACGCGTGGTGATTGGCAGGTCGCCACTGCCGCGCAACGCGAACGGAAAGATACAGAAGGCGGACCTGCGCGAGGCAGCGAAATCGCTTCTTCCCGCAGCGCGTGCCGAAAAAGTGAGAGAACAAACTAAAAGCAACGGAGAAGCTGCATGAAATCAAGCGCAGCAGACCGCACACCGGTCTTGGTCGGAATCGGCCTGGCCACCCGCCATGAGGAGGACTACATCCGGGCACTCGAGCCGATGGACCTCATGCTCGAAGCGGTAGCTGCGGCCGGCGCGGACACCACATCGGACGGTGTCCTGACAGGCCTGCAATACATTGCCGTGCCGCGCGGTCGATGGAATTACAGCAATCCGGCCGGTGAAATCGCCCGCAACTTCAATGCACCCGACGCCGTGACAGTCCTCACAACGCCGGGCGTGCTGCAGCAAACACTCATCGGCGAGGCCTGTGCGCGCATTGCACGCGGCGAGGCGCATACCACGCTTGTAACCGGTGCCGACGCGGGCTATCGAATTTTGAAAGCGCAGATTGCCAAAGTCCAAGCGCCCGAGCGTGTTCAGGATGACCAGCCCGACATCTATATGCAACCTATGGATGAGCTTCGCCACGCGGTCGAGAAGCGTGTGGGCCTGCAGATGCCGGTCGGTCTCTACGCAATCATGGAAAGTGCCTACCGCGCTAAACAGGGGTGGTCGATTGCCGAACACCGCGATCAGCTCGCCGCGCTATGGAGCCGCTTTAGCGAGATTGCCGAAAAGAACCCGCACGCATGGCACAAGAAATCGGTGACGGCCGCAGCGATCCGCGAAGCCTCCGACCGCAACCCGATGCAGGCCTTTCCCTATACCCGCTACCACTGCTCCACCTGGAACGTCGACCAGGCGTCTGCGCTGCTGTTTTGTTCAGCCGCGCGCGCCGAAGAACTCGGTATTCCCCGTACCCAATGGGTCTTCCCATTGGCCAGCACCGAGTCCAACCACATGGTCGCGGTTTCTGCACGCGAAGACCTTGCCAGCTGCCCGGGCGCCGGTATTACAGGGCGCGCAGCACTTGAAGCGGGGGGCCTAACGGCCGATAAAATTGACCTGATCGAGCTTTACAGCTGCTTTCCGCTAGCGGTTGAAATCTACGCGGCCGCAGTCGGCCTGTCGCTTTCCCGGGATTTGACAGTGACAGGCGGCATGGCTTTCGCCGGAGGGCCCTACAACAACTACTTCCTGCAATCGACCTGCCGCGCGGCTGAGCTTCTGCGCGAAGGAAAGGGTCGTAACGCCCTGCTGTCATGCGTCTCTGGCATTGTGACCAAGCAAGCCTTTGGCCTGTGGTCGATCGACGAACCGACCCGGCCTTTTGTCCACGCTGACCTGACCGATAAGGTGGCCCAGGAAATGGGCGTTCGTGAGGTACTGGAGGATTTCAGCGGCAACGCCAGAGTAGCCGGTTACACCGTACTTTATGGGCGCGGGCAGGTGCCCAAGGCGGTGCTTCTCGTGGACACGCCAAACGGCATGCGTGCGATGGCCACCACTGAGGATTCCGCGCTCATTGCCACAATGGAAGAGAACGAGCTGGTGGGTGGAAATGTGAAAATTGTGGACAACCAACTGGTAGGCATTGGCTAGGCGAATTTCTGCCAGGTTGAGTGATGGGTTTGGCAACGCTATTTCATTTTGCCGCCAGCGGCCTTGACGGCAGCCTCGAGGTACTTGGCGTATGCCTGCACGTCACGTTCGGCTCGGCGCCGTGCTGCGTCTGTATCCTGCGCTTCGATGGCGGCGAGGATTCGCCGATGGGCTTGCGTCACCAGTTTGCGAATGTCTGGCGAAGCCATGTTTTCGATATGTGATGCCTCCAGCATGAGGTCCGAGATCGAGGTCATGAACGCCCGCAGCAAGTCGTTGTGGCTCGCCACCGCGATGGCCGAGTGCCAGTTCGCGTTTTCCTTGAGAAAACGCGGTACATCGGATAATGCTGCTTCGTCCAAACGCTCAGAAATCTGCGTGAGGGCTTTCAAATCCTCGTCCGTCCGGTTTTTAGCGGCCAAGTAGGCCACCATCGGCTCGAGCGCCTGTCGCGCTTCAACGAGTGCGCTCCAAGCAACGCTGCGCCCCTTTGCGAACAAATTGATATGGCTGGCCAAAAGCGCATCGGTTGGCCGTGAAACTACCGAACCGCCATACCGACCAGCGCGCGTTTCAATCAAGCCTTGAGCTTCCAGTATCCGCAGCGCTTCACGCACCGACCCGCGGCTCAAGCCGGTGCCCGCCACAAGCTCTCGTTCGGTTGGCAGGGCCGAGCCAGGCGGATAGGCACCCCCTAAAATTTGCTGCTGTAGCCGGTTAGCCAGTACATCGCAGGATTTCGGAACCCGGATAGTCCCGATGACCTCGAGCATGTCTGTCTCGCGAGGTTCGGCGGTTACTGTTATTGCGACTTCGTTTGCATTTACCATGGACTCTAGTGTACTTTTTATGACGCATTCGTTATTTGTCTGACCATAGGTAGGCCCCTGATCAACTGACTCAAGCCAAAGGGATGCCGCGTGATAGAAAGCTTTCCATATAACTATCCGTGAAGGCGCTTGGTGCCCTCCCATCAGCTTGGCACTTGTCCTGTTTAGCGCTGCGACCTCGTCACCGATCTCGGTGGGTAAAACAAATAAGCAAGGCTGCGCCACGCAGGCGCAGTACGATACGAGTTGGTACAGCTGTCGGTTACTCAACACGAATGAACTGTCAAGCTCCGCCAGAAAATTGCCGACATGAAAAGCAGGCCGCTGAACTGCAAAGGAAGAGGCGGCCCGCCGTGCTGGCCTAGTTGCGCGAGCAAATGAGTGCCTACGGCATCTCGGCCGAGGAGCTCAGCCGTCCAGCGCCTAAAGCCAGGCCCAAAGCGCTGCCAGTTAAAGCGACAAATCCGGCCAAGGGCAAAAAGCCCGTGGTGGCTTCACCAGCCAAGTACCGCGGACCCCAAGGCCAGACGTGGACGGGCAAGGGATCGGCGCCCAAGTGGCTCAACGACTTAGTGGCCACAGGCAAAACTCGGGAGGATTTTCTGATTGATCAGGCTGCGCCTGCTTCGGGTAACGCAGCACAGTAAAAAAGCGGCAGAACTAGGCCTGCTTTCCTGCACAGCCCAACCTGCAGGTTTAACGGTCTGGACGGTTCCGAACATCACCCGGTGATTCGGAGCTTGTCACGTCAACATTGGGCTTCGGTTTTTCTAAAACAGTATCGCAGCAGGCGACAGGCAGAACTCATGAGCTCAAAATCACCGGAAAACTTAACATAATTCTTAAAGTGGGTCTTTCGCCTTAGAAGAATATTCCACGATGCTCGTTATGTTAAGTAAAGAAAGTTTACTAATTGTGTTTGCTAAGCAGCTCTCGCCCCTATTCCGGAAGAGTTACTGACCTCTCATGCCAATCACAAACGCTCTTGAGATCATCATGGGACAGGCATCGATCTACGCCCACTGTGCGGCTGAACAGACTGCTTTGCCCCAAAACGTGTTTCGCACGATTGGAAGGAATCAAAGGTGGCACGTGCACTCGCTTTGCCGGATGCATGAGCGCATTAGGTGGCCTGTACCCGTAGCGCCCAATTATCAAAGGGTCAAGACTGTGTCTGCGCTGCGGGGTCGACCTTGATGCAGCTCCTACGGTTCGTAAGGTCTGGCGAAAAGACACTGCGGCAGGTTCGTGTTCCCCGTTGCACAGCAGTTGTTTTCAATTTTGTGGTTTGAGGTTTGAGGTTTGAGTTGCAGTGGCCTGCATGGCGCCCCATGCGAAGGCGCCACTGCTGGCGTAGCCTGCCTGTGCATCTGCTCAAAAGCGTCAAGCTCGGTCCATCGCACAAAGGCCTTGTAGACCGCCTGCCAAGGTGCGAAATTCAACGGTAGCAGCCGCCAAGCACAGCCAGTTCGCAGCACATAGCAGCACGCATTGACCAGCTCTCTTCGCTCGTAGCGTGCAGGCGTGCCGCGCTGGCCGGCAGGTCGCTCGAAGAGATCAGCAATCAGAGCCCATTCGGCATCCGTTACGTCAGTGCTGTAGTGCAGACCTGCTTGCCGTCGATGGGCAGCGGTACAGCCGTAGCGCTTGGAGTCTGCAGAGGCAGGCGCTTCAAAGCTTTTGCGCTTGGGAATCAGGCGAACAATGCCTTGAGCGCGAAGGCTTCTACGGATGGTCGATTCGCAGACCCGTACTGCACCGCGGCGTTGCAGTTCTGCGGCCAGTTCGCCCAGCGCCGCATGCGGCGTTTCAAGGACAATAAGTGCGCAGCAGGGTCACATGCTCAGGCTATAAGACAGGCGGCCGACCTCCCAGGTCTTTCGTTATGTCACTTTGTTGCTTGTCCTTTTGCATCATCACGCTCGCGCAGCATTGACGATAACGGATGCAATCATAAAGCAGTTGATTTCGTCTACACCCTCTAACAGTGCCTTTCAAAACCTTCCCTGAAGCGCGTTGAAACAGATGAGCGAGCACGTGTGATGCTCTTGTTTACATGTAAATTTAGAAGCTGTTTAGACTTCGTAATTCCTGTAGTAAATCCGGATTCGGACGCTTGACCTGGCATGACGTGGTGAGCTTAGTCTGGCATGGATTTTAAGTCCATCAGAACCATCTCCACCATCGAGCGCTTGGGCGAACCTTCATAGTGGAACTCGCAACGCGTACCACTTGGGCATGCATTTCAAGGCAAAGGGCTTCGCCAGAAGTCAAAACAAAAGCCTCCTTACCTCAGATATTTTCAAAAATAGCCGCAATGCCCTGCTTTGAAACCGGTGTCGCTACCGATCGCGTTATACCAATCCCGACAGATAAAGAACCAAAACCAGTGATTGGAGTCTGAGCAGTCATGGCTCTGGCAGGAGGTTACGAAAATGTTATCTCAGCACATCATTGATCAGCTGCAGTCCTATGATTTCGAC